>CAXTJW010000029.1:5452-19828 GCA_964244305.1 uncultured Acetobacteraceae bacterium | reverse complement strand
GTACGCACGCCGCGCAACGCGAGCCAGCAATCGTCCGGGCTGGCATATTGCCCCAGCGCCAGCGCCGCCAGCCGCACGCGCTCCCAATCCGCGTCGTTCGCCGTCGTCACGCTGCCGAGCAGCACGTCCGAGTGGCCGACGACATATTTGGTCAGCGCCTGGATCGACACGTCGACCCCGTGCTGGAACGGCTGGAAGAAATGGATGCCCCAGGTGTTGTCCATCAGCACCTTCGCGCCACGCGCATGCGCCGCGTCGGCCAGCGCGGGGACGTCCTGCACCTCGAAGGTATGGCTGCCGGGGCTCTCGAGATACAGCACGGTAGTGTTCGGGCGCATCATGGCGGTGATGCCGGCGGCATCGATGTCGGCGCGGTAATAGGTCGTCTCGATTCCCAAACCGGCCAGCATGCCGTCGCAAAAGGTCCGGGCCGGGCCATAGACGCTATCGGGCATCAGCAAGTGTTCGCCGGACTTGAGATACGCCAGCAATGGCGTCGTTACGGCGGCCAGGCCCGAGGAGACGATCTGGCATCGGGTGCCGCCCTCGATCTCGGCGATGACGTCCTCCAGCGCGTGATGCGTCGCATTGCCCATCACGCCGTAGTTGGGCGCCTGATCCAGCCGGGTTGCGCCGCTGGCCCGGCGATCATCGCAGCTCGGATACAGCATGGTGGAGCCGCGCAGCAGCGGTGGGTTGACGAAGCCGCGTATGCGCGTCCCGGCGCGCCCGGCGTGCGACAGGCGGGTGCCCATCCCCTGTGAACGGCTGCGAGGCGATTGGTCGTCGGGCATCAGTCGGTTTCCTTGATGGTGTCGGGCCGGCTCGCCCATTCGGTCCAGGAGCCGTCGTATACCGCGCCCTGCGGCAACCCGGCGCGCAGCAATCCAAGGCTCAAGATGGTGGCCGTGACCCCGGATCCGCAACTGGTCACGATCGGGCGCGTGCCATCCGCCCCGGCCACGGCGAAGCTCGCGCGCAGGGCGGCGGGGTCGAGCATGGTGCCGTCGGGGTTCAACAGGCTTGACGACGGCACGCTGCGGCTGCCGGGGATGTGGCCGCTGGGCAGGCCGGCGCGCGGCTCGGGCGCCGATCCGGCAAACCGGCCCGCCGGGCGCGCGTCCAGCACCAGTTCGCCCCCGGCCAGCATGTCGCCGATCCCGCGCAGCCGGGTGGCGCGAAAGCTGGCTTGGAAGATTGTGGATTTGGATGCCGCTGCCGGGCCGGTTTCAACCGCCCGGCCCTCGCGCAGCCACTTCGGCAGGCCGCCATCCAGCACAAACGCCTGATCATGGCCGAACAGCCCCATCATCCACCAGCCGCGCGGCGACGAGGCGATGCCTTTCTGGTCGTAGAACACCACCCGGCTGGCGTTCGACACACCGAACTCGCCCATCAGCCGTTCGAACCGGCCCGGCGACGGCACCATGTGCGGCATGACGGTATCGGGATCGGCGACCAAGTCGATGTCGAAGAACCGCGCGCCCGGGATGTGCCCGCGTTCGAATTCCGCTGCACCATCCTTGCCCTCGCCCGGCAGGTATTTGGTCGCGTCGAACACAACGAGATCGGGGGCCCCGAGCTGCGTGGCCAGCCAGTCCGTGCCGATGAGCGGATCCATCACGTGCCCTCCGTTGCAAGCGCAATCGAAATGCGGCGGTTCTGCCGGCCCTTGTTCTCGATCTTCAGTACGCGAACGCCGCCGATCTCCGCCGTGCCGGCAACGTGGGTGCCGCCGCAGGGCTGCAGGTCGATCAGCGTGTCGCCGCCGATCCGCACCAGGCGCAGCCGCCCGGTGCCGCGCGGCGGCTGCACCGACAGGGTGCGGACCAGCCCTGGGTTGGTGTCCAGCACCGACTCGTCGACCCATTCCGACGCAACCCGGTGGTTTGCGGCGATCAGCGTCCGGAACCCGTCCTCCAGCACGTCGACTGGCGGCGGGCCCGGCAGGTCGAAGTCGAGCCGTGAGCGCTCGGCGCCGATCTGCCCGCCGGTGACCGCGGCGCCCGGCAACAGGCTGCACAGCAGATGCAGTGCGGTGTGCATCCGCATCAGCGCGTGGCGGCGCGGCCAATCGAGCACGGCATCGACCGTGGAACCCGCGGCGGGCAACGGCGCGCCGGGGGCCGGGAGATGCAGGATGGCGTCACCAGCGCCTTTCACGGCCTCGGTGACCGGCGTTTCCTGGCCATCCCAGCGCAGCACGCCGGTATCGCCGGGCTGGCCACCGCCGCGGGCGTAGAACACGGTGCGGTCCAGCACGATGCCGTCCGCCCCCGCCGATAGCACAATGCAGCGCGCCTCGCGCAGCGTGCTGTCGTCCAGGAAAAGCCGGTCCGTCACCGCCCGCTCCAATGCGCGCGCAGCCACTCGCGCCGTGCTGCGAGCCATAACAGCGCGATGGTGGTGACGGAATTTGCGTATCGCCCGGCGACCGCGGCCTCGATCGCCGCTGTGGCGGGGTGCAGGCGGACGCGGATGTCCTCCTGCTCGGCATCGAGCCCGCCGTGGCCGATGATGCCGTCCGGCCCGGCCGGCGGCGCATGAATGCGGCCCGCGAACATCGCGCACCGCTCGTCGGACGCGCCCGGCGTCAGCACGAAATCGCCGATCTGCTCCAGGAGGTCGACCGTCAAGCCCATCTCCTCCTTGGCCTCGCGAATGGCGGTCTTGGCCGGGTCCTCCTCGCCGTCGCAGAGGCCGGCGGGGATTTCGACCATCACGGGTTCGACCCCTGCGGCGAGCGCCGGCAAGCGGAACTGCTCGATCAGCGCCACCTGGTCGGTCACGGGATCATAGGGCAGCACGCCCGCGGCCCGGCCCCGGCATAGCAGCTCCCACGTGCGCACCCCCGACATCGCGCCATCGAAGCGGCGCTGGCGGAATTTGACGACCTCGACCGAGAACCGCCCCTTCCAGGCGACCTCGTTCGAGATGATTTGCACGTCGGGATGACTTGGGAGCATGGACATAGGCCAGCCTAGAGCGGCACGGTCGCCGTTGGAACCACCCCGGCCGGTAAAGCCTGCGCGGCCAGAAAACCGCCGATCAAGCGTCCTGGGCTATACCCGGCTCGCCAGCATCTCGCGCAGGCGTACTGCAGCGGCGGGTCCCTTGATGGCATCCCGCCACATTGCTTCGGCAACCCGCTGGTGCGCGGCGATGGCCTCGTCCGCGCCCGTGACCATGGCGACGCCGGTTTGTGCCGACGGCAGGCTGTCGGCCTGGAACGGGTTGGCCGCCAGGGTTGCGCGGTCGCGTGAGCGGAAGATGCTGAACCCGCTCGATGCCTCGGTCGTGGCAAGCAGGCCGAATTGCAGCCCCATCGGCTCCGTTTCCATCAAGGCGGCGATGTTTTGCACCTCGGCGGCGGCGACGCGGCGGCAGCGCACCCGCAAGGCTTCGGACAGTTTCAGGCTGCCGAGCAGGCCCAGGGCCAGGAAGTTCTGGATGGACGCTGGCGAGAGGATCGCGATGATGCCGGGCCGCCGCTGCGCATAGATGCGTTTGCGTGCCGACAGGATGCCGAGCACCTGGTCGGCATTGGTGCGGAACGCTGCGGTATCGGTGCCGGGCAGGCTTGCGGCCTCGTTCAGCCCGTCGGCCATGGCTGCGTCGAACGCCTCCGAGGTCGTCAGGTAGAGGCCGCTGCCATACGCTTGGAGGACCTGGTCGGCCGACTCCTCGACTTGGCGGATTCGTTCGAAGTATCCGACTGACCGGCTGTAGTACTCGACGCCGATGCCCAACAGGGATAGTGGGGAGACCTTGAGCAGCTCGGCCAGCCGCTTGACGGTGTCGAGCTTGATGACCTCGCCCTTTTCATATCGATACAGGGCCGCCCGCGAAACGCCGAGCCGGGCAGCGATTTCTTCCGCACGCAGGCCGGATTCCAGGCGATAGGCCCGAAGCTGCTGTCCGATCTCTGCAAACCGCATGATAAACCTCCAGGCAGGCGCGGGACGACCAATAGATGTCTCGCTCCAGATACAACCGTCATAGCATTCTGGGGTGGACTGTTCGCTATCTCATTGTCAACCCGTCAGGAAGCTTGCGGAGCTTAGGGAATAATAGGAAGATATTATCTTAAATTTCAGACGTTATAGCGGCTCCGCCAGGTGAGACCGCGGATAGTGTCGGCGGCAGGGCGATACTCGCAGCCAATCCAGCCTTTATACCCCAGTGCGTCGATGCGTCCGAATACAAAATCCCAACCTATTTCGCCAGTTCCTGGCTCGTTACGCCCGGGTACATCGGCCAGTTGGATGTGGGCGATGACAGGCAATAACGTCTCGATTCGCTTAGTTATATCACCTTCCGTAACTTGACAGTGATAAATATCGAACTGTAGCCCTAAACGATCAAAACCTAACGCATTGACGATATCCGCGCCCTCAGTCATCGTATTTAGGACGTAGCCGGGCATATCGCGATGATTGATCGGCTCAATAACAACCTTGATGCCTTGCTTCGCCGCCTGCTCGGCCGCCCATGCGACATTGGCGATATAAAGCGCCGTCGCCGTCCCCTGCGAGACGTCCGGCGGCCGAATGCCTCCCATGCAATGGACCATCCCGCAGCCGAGCGTTCCGGCATAGTCCAGCGCCTGCTTGACCCCGTCGCGGAACTCCTGCCCGCGCCCAGGCAGGCACGCCGTGCCACGCTCGCCGCCGGCCCAGTTGCCCGGCGGCATGTTGAACAGCACCTGCTGCAGCCCGGCGTCGTCCAGCCGCCGCCGGAGCTCGGGGGCCGGGTGGTCGTACGGAAATAGGAACTCGACCGCCTTGAACCCGGTTCTGGCCGCAGCGTCGAACCGTTCAAGAAACGGCACTTCGTTGAACATCATCGAAAGATTGGCGGCTAGGCGGGGCATCGTTCATTCTCCAGCTTGCCAGCGCGCTGGCGACCGGGCCAGCTCGGATGCAATATCTAGATAATAGCGGTATAAACCGGTGTTGGTCACGAGTAGATGCGCCAACGCTCGCCAAGCGCCGCCGGTGTGGCCGAAAGCGCTCAGGCCGGGCCGCAGGTTGCTTTCCGCGTGAGGCCGGCCGATATCGCCGGGCATGAAGCAGTACACGGACTTGGTAGCGGAACGCTTGCTGATGGGACTGCTGCTGGTCGGCATCGCAGTCGGCTGCGTGCTCGTGCTCCACCCCTTCCTGTCGGCCATCCTCTGGGGCGCCATCCTTGTTTATACGACCTGGCCCGTGTTCGCCTGGGTGCGGACCCACCTGCATGCCAGCCGCGGCTGGGCCGCCGGGATCATGGTGCTGCTCACCGCGGTGCTGATCGTACTGCCGCTCGCGCTCGCAGCGCCGGCCGGGGCTGACGACGTAAATCAACTACGCAGCTCGATCGAAACCGCGCTCAGCGGCGGCCTGCCCAGCGCGCCGGAGTGGCTGGATACGGTCCCGGTGGTCGGCGCGACGATCTCCGACTACTGGAACGTATGGGCGGCGGACCTGAGCGCCATGGTCAGCTTCTTCAAGCCCTATTTCGGCATGATCGCGGAAAACGGGCTGAACGTGCTGCTCGGCATCGCCGGCGGCTTGGTGCAGTTCATCATCGCCCTGCTCGTCGCGTTCTTTTTCTGGGCGTCGGGCGACAGCCTGGCCATCCACCTCAACCGGATCATGCACCGCATCGCCGGCGTCCATGCGGCGCGGCTGGTGGAGGTCACCGGCTTGACCGTGCGCGGCACCGTCTATGGCATTTTGGGCACGGCGATCGTGCAGGGGCTGCTGACGACGGTCGGGCTGTGGATTTCGGGGGTGCCGCGCGCGCTGCTGCTGGGGGCGATCGCCGGGTTCCTCTCGGTGCTGCCGATCGGCGCGCCGGTCATTTGGATTCCCGCGACGCTTTGGCTGCTGAGCGCGGGACATACCGGCTGGGGCATCTTCCTCGGGGTGTATGGCCTGTTTTGCATATCGGGTTCGGACAACTTCATCCGGCCGTATTTCATCTCGCGCGGCGCACAATTGCCGTTCCTGCTGACGATCCTGGGCGTCCTGGGCGGCGCGCTGGCGTTCGGGCTGCTGGGCATCTTTCTCGGTCCGGTGCTGCTGGGCGTCGGCTACACGCTGGTGGCGGAGTTCGCCGGCGTGGACACGACAAAGACCTACCGCACCCCGTGACGACCCGGCCCGATCGTGGGCGGATCGCACAGGCGCGTGGCGTTAGGGCCGAACAGGCCGCCTGCATGGCGCTCGAACATGAAGGATGGATCGTGCTGGCGCGGCGGCTTCGTACCGGCGCCGGCGAGATCGACGTGGTTGCGGAGCGGGACGGATTGCTGGCGTTCATCGAGGTGAAGGCGCGCCCGGACCTGCACTCCGCTGCACTGGCTCTGGGGCCTCGCCAGCGTGCGCGGCTGCTGGCGGCGGGTGAGGTCGCGTTGGCGGAGCATCCCGAGTGGGGCCGGGCGGGCGTGCGCTTTGATGTGCTGCTGGTGGACGACGCCGGCCGGGTGCGGCGCATTGCCGACGCTTTCCGACTCGAAAGCTAGGGATTGCGGCTGCTGCCGGCTTAGCAATGCCTGCCGCCGCAGATTCTGGCCGGCGCGGCATGGGCAAGCGCCGCAGGCGGCCGGGGCATCGCCATCTGCGGTCCGGCAGGACGCCCAAAGGCCGCCTGGGCTGGCCCAGCGCCTCTGACGAACCCGGCGCCGTTATGTGCGAACGCCGGCCCCGCGCCGCCACGCGCGAAGCCCATTTCGGGGCGGCCGGCGAACGCGGTTCGCTCGCGGTAGAAGCCGGGGTGGAAACCAGGCTCTCCGTGCACGAAGCCCCGGCGCTCTCCGCCATAGCCGAAGTGCCGGTCCTCATAACCGCGCAAGCCGCGTCCATCCGGGTGGAAGCGTTCCAGATGCCGGGCATACCGGTCGGGAGCGCCACGCCAATGATGGAAATGGTCGTAGTAGCCCCAACCCAGGCCGTCGCCATAGGTCAGGAACACCGTCTCGCCCTCGATCAGCGCCGTCGGCTGGTCTCCGGCATAGGCGACGGGTCCCGATACATCCTCGGGCGCCAACGCATAACCTGGCGCTGGCGGATACGCTGTCGCCACGGCTGGTGCGCGCGGGGCGGACGCCCACAGGCCGCGCTGGTTCTCCAATGCCTCGGCCTGCTGCAGGCGATACGAATCGGGGGCATCGGACGCAACCCGCGCCGCGCCGTTGACCAGCGCCACCTTGCCGATGTCCGTGCCGTCCGGCAGCGTGCATAAAAACCGGCCACTATCGCCCTGCGGCTGGCACAGCAGAGTATCGCCGTGGCTCGCGATATAGCCCTGCAAGTCCTGCACCGCCTTGCCCGCGATCCCCTCCATGCCGTCCAGCGGATAGGCCTTGCCGTCCGCCATGATCATGCCGGTGGTGCGCGCCCTGGGATGCGCGAGCAGCACCGGAGGCTGCGGCAGGTTGGACCAGATCCCTCGCCGGGCCGCCTGCGCTTGATCCTCCTCGGCGCGATACGGCACTGGCGCATCCGCGGCCGTGCGCGCGGCTCCATTGGCCAACGACACCGACGCGACGTCGGTCCGGTCCGGCATGAGGCATGTAAAGGTCTGGCCGGGCTGGGGCGTGCATGTCACTCGGTCGCCGTTGGCCCGGATGAACTCCTGCAGGCCATGCGCCGGGTCGTCGGTCCCGGTTATGCCATAGAGTGCCACCACCGTGCCTTGCCCGCTGAGCCGGGCGGTGTCGACGACCGCCGGATGCTCGAGGACGATCGTCGCGGGGCTTACCGAGGCGGGCGCGACCGGGGTCTCGACCGCTGGGATCTCGGCCGCTGGGGTTGCGGCGGGCGGCATTGGAGCACTGGGTTCCGCAGGGTCCGCCGAGGCAGGCACGTTGCCGGCGCATAGGAACAAAAGGACGAGCCACGCCCTCTGCGCCGAGGCTGCGTCCACGTGCCTCACCACACTACTGCGCAGCGACCGGGCTGACCCATCCGCTCGTTGCAGGCGGGGCGCTGGCGCTTGAACCGGGTGCGACCCAGCCAGACGCGGGCTGCGACTGCGCCGCGGCGGCCGCCGAATTCGGGGTCGATTGCAACTGCGCCAGCAGCCGCTGCGACACGGCGCCATTCACGCGCTGCCCGGCGTTTCGCTCGTAGGCACGGATCGCGCTGGTCGTCTTGCCGCCCAATTGGCCGTCAGAAGCGCCATCGAGGTAGTTCAACCGAATCAACTCGGCCTGCACCGCCCGCACGAGCTGCGGATCGACATCCTGCATCGCCACTCGACCGCCTGGCCCGGCGCCGTACTCCTGTGGCGGCGGGAACCCTGCGACCTGGTTGCCCTTGCTGTACATGCACTGCCCATAGGCATTGTCGAATTGATACTGGATCCCTCCCTGCGCCGATCCGCTCGCACTCGCCGCCCCTCCGGCCCCCAGCGCAGCGCCGGTGGCGGCGCCCACGGCAGCGCCTCGCCCACCACCCACCGCAGCCCCGAGCCCGGTTCCCAGCACCGTCGCCAGCAACGCGCCGCCGACCGCCTGACTGTTCACTGCCTGAGCCTGTCCGGCGGTCTGCTCGTTGGAGTATTGCTGACAATACGCCGCGTCCTCACGGAAGGCGTTGAAGTTTTTATGCGGCCCGGGCACGACCTGGACCGTCGGCCCCATTTGCGACTGGGCGCAGCCTGCCACGGCGAGCGCCGGCGCCAACAGCGCCAATAGGACGAAGCGATGCGTATTGACCATCGAAACCTCGTTTTTACAGTTTTCACATTTCACCCAGAAGTTAATCCTGCAATAATTCCCTTGACAAGTGATTATTGTTGATGTCGCGCAAGTGCCATCACGAGCGTTGCAAGCCATTGGCGAACAACGACGAAACCGTGTTGTCGCGCCGGTGGACTAACCCGCCCGGCCCGGGATGCGCGGGCGGTAGGCAAGCGCCTCCGCCACGTCGGCCCGGCGCACCTGGGCTGCGCCGGCCAGGTCGGCGATCGTGCGGCCCACGCGCAGCACCCGCGTGAACCCGCGCGCGGACAGGCGCAGCTTCTCGGCGACCGTCTCCGCGAGCAGGCGCGCTTCGGGCTGCAGTTCGAGCGCGCCGAGTTCGGCCTCCGCGTTGGTCGCCGGACCCTCGTCGCCATACCGCTCGCATTGGGCCGAGCGCGCGCTGGCGATACGGGCAGCAACGGGCGCGCTGGCCTCGCCGGGCGGCGCCCGGGACAGCTCCGTCGGTGGGATCGGCTGCACGTGGACCGTGATGTCGATGCGGTCGAGCAATGGGCCGCTGATGCGGGCCAAATAGTCCTCGCCGCAGCGGGGCGCACGGCTGCAGGCGCGGGCGGGGTCGCCGAGGTAGCCGCAGCGGCACGGGTTCATCGCGGCGATAAGCTGGAACCGGGCGGGGTAGGTGACGTGGGCGAGGGCGCGGGCGACGGTCGTGCGGCCGCTCTCCAGCGGCTGCCGCAGCGCCTCCAGGGCGGGCCGCGGAAATTCCGGCAGCTCGTCCAGGAACAGCACGCCGCGGTGGGCCAGGCTGACCTCGCCGGGCTTGGCGCGCTGGCCGCCGCCGGTCAGCGCCGCCTGCGACGCGCCGTGGTGCGGCTCGCGATACGGCGGGCGCATCACCAGGCGCCCGCCGTCCAGCAGGCCCGCGACGCTGTGGATCATGCTGACCTCCAGCGCATCGACCGGGCGCAGGTCGGGCAGCAGCCAGGGCATGCGGGCGGCGAGCATGGACTTGCCGGCGCCGGGCGGGCCGATCAGCATCATGTTGTGGCCGCCCGCCGCGGCGATTTCGAGCGCGCGCTTGGCGGTCTCCATGCCGCGCACCTCGCTGAGGTCGGGGCCGGTCTCGCGTTCCTGCGTGCCGGCGGGTTCGGGCGGGGCCAGCACCTGGGTGCCGCGGAAGTGGTTGATGACGGACAGCAGGTCGGGCGCGGCCAGGATTTCGATGCGGCCGGCCCATGCGGCCTCGCCGCCCTGCGACGCCGGGCAAATCAGGCCGAAGTCGCGCGCGGAGGCGGACATCGCGGCCGGCAGTACCCCGGCGACCGCGTTGATCGCGCCGTCGAGCGAGAGCTCGCCCAAGGCGGCGTAGCCAGCGATCTCGTCCCTCGGCAGCACGTCCATGGCCGCCAGCACGCCGAGCGCGATCGGCAGGTCGAAGTGGCTGCCCTCCTTCAGCAGGTCCGCCGGCGCCAGGTTGATCAGCACGCGCTTCGGCGGCAACGACAACCCCATGGCGGTCAATGCCGCGCGCACCCGCTCGCGCGCCTCGCCCACGGCCTTGTCGGGCAGGCCGACCACCAGGAACGCGGGCAGGCCGGACGAAATCTGCACCTGGACCTCGACCGGAACCGCCTCGATGCCGCTGAAGGCAAAGCTGCGGATCCGGGCAAGGCTCACGCGGTGTAGGCCGAGAGGAAGCCTTGCAGCAGGATGCCGAGCGTCTCGGTGTTGTAGCCGCCCTCCTGCACGATTGCGGCCGGCAGGCGCAGCGCCGCAATGCGTTCGGCGGCCCTGGCGAAGCCGTCCGGCGTGATGCGCAGGAAGCCAAGTGGTTCGTCCTGCGAGGGGTCGAACCCCAGGCTCAGCACCAGCGCGTCGGCGCCGAACCGCCGGATGGTCGCGAGGCCGGTATCCAGCGCCTCGAGCCAGTCCGCATCCCCGGTTCCCGATGGCAGCGGCAGGTTCTGGTTGCAATCGAAACCGAAACCGTTGCCGCCATACTCGTTGGCGTGGCCGACATACCAGGGATAGTAGCCGCTCGGGTCGCCGTGCACGGAGACGAACAGCACGTCGTCGCGGTCCCAGAATATGCCCTGGGTGCCGTTGCCGTGGTGGCTGTCGATGTCCAGCACGGCGACGCGCCCGGCACCGCGGGCACACAGGCGCTGGGCGGCGATGGCGGCGTTGTTCAAATAGCAATGCCCGCCGGCCCGGGCTCGATAGGCGTGGTGGCCCGGCGGCCGCGTGAGCGCATAGGCCGTCCCGCCCGCCACCGCGACGTCCGCCGCGGCGATGGCGCAGGCGGCCGCCGCAATGGCCGCGGGCCAGGTTTCGGCGGCGATCGGGCAGGCGGTGTCGGCCGTAAACCAGCCGAGCTGGCCAATGACCGACTCGCCCTGCCGCGCTCGGTTTTCCAGCATTTCCGGGCAGGGATGGATGTTCGCCACCAGCTCCGGCCCATGATCGGGCAGCAGGCTCCAGGCGGCCGGCGCATCGCGCAGGAAATCGAGGTATGCCGGAAGGTGGACGGCCTCCAGCGCAGCGCGGTCGGCCGGCGCGGGCAGGGCCGGATGCAACCCGAGCGCCAGGCAGCCCTGCAGCAATGCCTCGGCGCGGGCTGGACTCTCGAGATTGGCGCGGACGACGCCGCGTTGCAGGAAGAAGCGCGGCGCGTGCCGGAGCTGCGCCGGGTCCCAGAAAACTTGCATCGCCCTTCACCCCTCGTTGCGCCGCAGGAATATTGTTGCGTTCTAAGAACAAGTATGCGGCTTGTCCACTCTAGGTCCAGCCAATGCCTCGGCGCAGGAAGGCGATGCCGAGCGCTGCGAAGGTGGCCGTCTCGGCGTTGTTCTTGCCATAGCCGTGCCCGCCCGCAGCCGGTTCGTAGAACGACGCGTCGTAGCCCATCGCCTGCAGCTTTGCCGCCATCTTGCGCGCGTGACCGGGATGGACGCGGTCGTCGCGCCGGGCGGTGGCGAGCAGGATCGGCGGATACGCCTGGCCCGGCGTCGCCACGTGATAGGCCGAGATATGCTGCAGGAAGGCCCAGTCCTCCGGCACGTCTGGGTCGCCGTACTCCGCCGTCCAGCTCGCGCCGGCCAGCAATTTCGCATAGCGGCGCATGTCGATCAGCGGGATGGTGCAGAACAGCGCGCCGAACCGCTCGGGGTAGCGGGTCAGCATGTTGGCGATGAGCAATCCGCCATTGGACCCGCCCTCGGCGGCGATGCGGCCGGGCCGGGTCACGCCGCGGGACACCAGGTCGGCCGCGACGGCCGCGAAATCGTCGTGGCTGCGCGCCTTTTGTTTCCGCCGTCCGGCGTCGTGCCAGCGCGTGCCGAATTCGCCGCCGCCGCGCAGGTTCGCGACGACCATGGTGCCGCCGGGTTCGAGCCATAGCCGCCCCATGCCGCCCTTGTAGGTCGGCAGCATCGAGAGGCCGAACCCGCCATAGGCGGTGAGGTGCACCGGCGCGCTCCCGGTCAGGCCAGGCGGGCCGACTTGGACGTAGGGGATGCGCTCGCCATCGACGGAGACCGCTTCGTGCCGGGTCACAGTGAGGCCGGTCGCGTCGAAGGCGACGGGCGCGCGCTTCAATATTTCCGGCTGGCCAGCGGTCAGCAGCAGCAGGCTCGGCGGCGTGAGCGGGTCCTGCACGGCGCCGAGCAGGGTGCCGTCCTGCTCCGCCTCGTCGCCGTCGAGCGGCCAGGCGGACGCCGTGCCGGTTTTCGGCAGGCCCGGCAGCGTGGCCTGGGTCCATGTGCCCGGCGTCACCACCGAGTAGAGCGGCTGCAGGTCGTCGAGGATGTTGAGGACGAGTTGGCCATCCGACCAGAAAACACCCTGTATCGTGCGGCGTTCGGCGGGTTCGAACAGCACGGCAAAGTCCCGGCTTCCGGCTAGGAAAGCCTCGAAATCGATGCCGAGCACCGTATCGGATAGGTAGCTCCGGCCATCCACGGCCCACGGTTTGCGCAACCGGACCGCCAGCCAGCCGCGGTGCCACAACACCCAGGTATCGGTCGGCAGGTCGATCTCGCGGTCCGGGCCGGCACGGGTGCCGAGGTGGATCGTCTTATCGAAGAACCCGGTCTGCGCGAAAAAGAACACGCGGCCGGTCTCGCGTTCGTAGCTGGCGCCGGCGGCCAGGTGAGCTTGATCGGTCTCGAACAGGATCGGCGCCTCGGCCGGATCGGCGCCGCGATCCCAGCGCCGGACCGTGCGGGCGTAGCCGGAGCGGGTCACGCCGCCCAGTGCACTGGTCAGCAACAGCGTGTTGCGATCGAGCCAAGCGGCGCCGCCTTTTGCCTCGGGCAGCACGAAACCAGCGGCGACGAACGTGCGGGACGGAACGTCGAACTCCCGCAGCACCACGGCATCGCCGCCACCGCGCGAAAGGCGCAGCAGGGCGCGGTCATGCTCCGGCGGCAGCGTCGCGGCGCCCTGCCAGATCCAGTCCTCGCCCTCGGCCGCGGCCAAAGCGTCGACGTCGAGCAAGATGTCCCAGTCCGGCTCAGGCTGGCGATAGCTTTCGAGCGTCGTCCGCCGCCATAGGCCGCGCGGATGCTCGGCATCCCGCCAGAAGTTATACAGCAGCCCGCCGCGCCGGGTGACGACCGGCAGGTTGTCGGGACGGTCCAGCAATTCCAGCAACGCCGCACGGTCGCGGTCGAACTCCGGCCCGGTAAGGTGCGCCACGGTAGCCGCGGTCTGCGCGTCCACCCATGCAAGCGCGCGTTCGCCGTCGATGTCCTCCAACCAAATCCAGGGGTCGTCGTCGGGCCGTTCGAGGCTGGGCAGTGCGGTCATCGCGATCAAGGCCAGGCGGTCATGATCGCCGCCGGGCCCGCGGCCATCTCGATCGGTGTGCCGGGCCAGAGCTTGGCGTCGTCCCAGCGGAATACCTGGATCGTGCGCTCCACCATGTTCTGCACCAGCACCGTGCGGCCGTCGCGGGAGAAGGCGATGCCCTGCGACCAGCGGCCAATCGGCGCCTCCGCCACCGGCTTCAGTTGCTTGTTGCCCAGCACGAACATCGCGAGCCGGCCATGGTCGCGGCGGAACGGATTTTCGTCGGGCTTGGTCGTGCCCTCCTGCGTGGCGATCGCCAGGAACCTGCCGTCCGGCGACCACTTCAGCCCCTCGGGCGACTGACCGACCGAGATCGTCTGCACCGTCCGGAACGGCCGCGCCGTCAGGTCGATCAGGCTCACGGTATCCACGTCGCCGTCGCCGCGGCCCATGTTGCCGACCGCCGCCAGCGTGCCGTCCGCGGTCACGTCGATCGTGTAGGGCGCAACGCCGGTCGTGATCGGCCGCTTGTCGAGCGTAACCGTCCCACCGTCGATCGCCAGAACCTGTATCATGTCGTCGCCGTAGCGGCTCACCAGCGCCGACCTTCCATCGCTGGTGAACGCGATCCCGCTCGGCATCGACTTCGGGCCGATCGTCACCGTTCCGGCCGCGGTCAGGTGCCGACCGTCGATCGTGAACAGCGAAAGCGTGCCGGCAAAGCGGTTCGCCACCAGCGCCAGCGTGCCGTCGGGGGAGATGCGCACCGTGGTCGCCCCTGCGCCGGCATGCAGCGACTGGACGACCTGCGGCGGCTTCGCGGTCAGGTCGATGACCGAGACCCGGTCGTCGGGGCTGATGCCGGCGGGGCCGTGCGGGTCGGCCTTGGTGGC
>CAXTJW010000029.1:0-5352 GCA_964244305.1 uncultured Acetobacteraceae bacterium | reverse complement strand
CGATCGCCATCGATGAGGTGAGGCCGGGGCTCTCGATGCCGAACAGGTTCACGAGGCCGCCGAGGCCGTGCTGCGCCGGGCCGGAGATCAGGAAATCCGCCGAGGGCTCATTGGGGCCGCTGATCTTGGGGCGGATGCCCGCATAGCCCGGCGTCAACGCGCCGTCCGGCAAGCCCGGCCAATACCGGCGGATGGCAGCATAGAAGCCGTCGGCGCGGCGGATGTCGACGTCGTACTCCTCGTGGTCGACCCACTGCACATCCGGCCCGAACCGTGCCTGGCCGCCAAGGTCGAGGGTCAGGTGGACGCCCAGCCCGGCGGCCTCCGGCACCGGATAAACCAGCCGATGGAACGGGGCGCGGCCGGACAGCGAGTAGTAGCTGCCCTTGCACAGATGCTTGCGCGGGATGCTTTCGGGCGGGATGCCGGCGATGCGCCCGGCGACGTCGGGCGCATGCAGGCCGATGGCGTTGACCAGCACCTCGCAGGCGAGCTCCATCGGCTCGTCGCCGCCGATTTGCAACAGGAATGCGCCCGGCGCGGCTGTGCCCGACAGGATCGGGGCATGGCAGACGACGGCGCCGCCGGCGTTCTCGACGTCGCCCTGGAAGCCGAGCATCAAAGCGTGGCTGTCGACGATGCCGGTGCTGGGGGACAGCAATGCCGCAGCTGCGCGGAGGGCGGGTTCGAGCCGGTTGGTGTCCTCGGGACCCAGCCATTCGAGGTCGTCGACGCCGTTCACCGCCGCCTTGGCGCGTATGGTGTCGAGCACCGGGACCTCTGCCTCCGCGGCGGCGACGATCAGCTTGCCCAGGCGGCTGTGCGGGATGCCGCGCTCGTTGCAGTAGGCATAGAGCATGTGCTTGCCCTGGACGCAGAGCCGCGCCTTCAGGCTGCCGGCAGGGTAGTAGATGCCGGCGTGCACGACCTCCGAATTGCGTGACGATGCGCCGGTGCCGATGCCTCCCGTGGCCTCCAGCACCCAGACCTCGCGGCCCGACAACGCCAGCGCGCGGGCGACGGCGAGGCCGACCACTCCGGCGCCCATGACCACGCATTCAACCCGTTCCGTCACGCAGGCGCCTCCTTCGTTAAGCAAAGCAAGCCCTGGTCCTCCGCTATGGTCAAGCCGGCGGTCAGGCGGGGCGCTCCCGATCTTCGTCCTCACGGTCGCTGCTGACGCCTACGGTGCGGATCAGCGCTGGGTGCAATACGTAGGCGTGCAGCCGGTCCCCACGCGGGAGGCCATGGCGGAGTTGGTCGAGCGCCTGCCAGGCAAAGGCGTGGCGGGGCAGGGCGGCGATGGCGGCCGGGTCCATGCCGTAGGCCAGCAGCCGCCAGTCGACGTCGCCGGTGAAGCCATCCTGCGCCACCCAGGCCAGCAGCTTTGCCGCACCCTGGGCGCTGATGATGTAACCGTCGCCGCCGGGCGCGTTGTCGTCTGGCGGGAAGCCGAGCATGGCGTCGGCCAGGCGATGCAGGCTCGGCGCATGGGTGGACGTAGGGTCGAGCCGGGGTTCGAGGCGGTCGTTCACGAAGCAGATATCGTAATCCGGCGGCAGCCCGAGCGGGCCGAGGCGGGGCGGCAGGGGATGCAGGGGGATCACGTCGTCCTCAATGACCAGCAGATGGTCAAGGCCGTTCAGCGCCATGCTTTCCCAGGCGGCGGCGTGGCTCAGGAAGCAGCCGAGGGTGCCGCGGCGTGCCGGATCGCCGGGCGCGTTCAGCAATCGCTGCACCGCGGGCAAGGCGAGCCGGCTGCCCTCGACGCCGGGGATGCGGAACAGGGGTGCTGGGTAGTGGCCAAACAACCGCTCGATCCAGGCGCGGCGCTCGGTGTTGCGGTCGAGGTTGATGACGGCGATCCCGTATGTGTCGCCCTGCGTGGGTTGGGCCGCATACCATGCATCGAGGCGCTGATGCATTAGGGCGGCGTTAAGCTTTTCGGCGTATTCTGCGTTAGTCGGGTCCAGCCGAAGGGCGGCGGCAAAGCCCGTCGCCGCGTCGGTCCAATCGCGACGCTGCCGCGCCACATCGGCAGCCAGCGCCTGAAGCATTGCGTCGTCTGGCCGGCGCAGCAGCAGGCCGGCCGCGCGCTGCTGAAGCGTGTCGAGGTCGTCCATGTGGTAGGCATAAAGCGCCGTGTAGTGCGCGAGCCACTCCGTATCCGGCAGTTGCCGCGCAGCCCGGCGGAACTGCGGGTCGGAGTCTGGATAATGCAGCGCGGCCTTGAGATCCCGCTTAAGCTCGAGCGCTAGGGTCCAATCGTCGGGGTGCCGCGCCAGCAACGCGCGCCAGGCCGCTATCGCGCGGTCATATGCCGCAGTGGCCCTTGCTTCGAGCGCTGTGGTCCGGAGCGCGTCTATGGTCGGCATGGAATGGTGCCCCGTACGGGATTCGAACCCGTGTTACAGCCTTGAAAGGGCCGTGTCCTAGGCCTCTAGACGAACGGGACAGCGCGCGGGGCGTAGCGCGGGCAGGCGGGCCAGGTCAAGCGGGTAGGGATGTGGGTAGTGGGTCCGTCCGTCGCCGCGGGATCGGCTTCGCATGGCCTGGGATGCGCTCAGTTTCCTTGTTCTCGCGTAGATCAACCACGATTTTACGGCTTCGTTGATCGTCTAAAATGAAATCTTTGGCGGGATCTATTTTTCGGCACGTTTTCGATGGCGCAAAATTAAGACTTGAGATATAATATCGATATCATCACAAAAAGAGCCTTCATGCGTCGTCTTGCCCTTTACGCTGCCATCGCAATTGGAATGAGCATCAGCGCCAACAGCCACGCCACCGTGCTGTTCCAGTCGCTTCCCGATTTGACGGTCAACCCCGCCATAAATGCCTGGTGCTCGTCTTGCAACGGCAGATATCAGGTATTCGATACCTTCACCATCGGATCGAAATCCAACATCTCCGAGATCGATTTCGCGGTGGAGACGGGTTATGCGTTCCCGACGAAAGTGACAATCGGCATATACTCATTGTCTAACGGCCTGCCTGGCACTCAGTTGTTTACTGAAGACTTTGACCCGTCCTCATTCTCCTACAAGACTACTTCGCACAACACCAGCATCGTGAGCGCCCTGCCAGCCAACCTATCGCTCGCTGCTGGATCCTATGACATCAGCTTTTACAATGCTTCCAATCTCGCCGTACCCGGATACAGCAATCCTGGAGGCGTGCTGTATCAATCAGGAATTGGCTTCCATTCCAACCAGTCGGCGGCCTTCGATTTGATTGGCAATATTGCGATACCCGAACCGGCCTCGTTTGGTATTCTGATCGCTGGTTTGGCCGGCTTTGGCTGGACCCGTCGCAAACTCCTCCACTAAGCTTTTCTTAGTGGCCATCGCCGTTTGCCAGGTTCTCCGGAGAGCCACTCTGAAAAACTGAACGACTCTCCGGGTTTTAGGCAGACAAAAAATGCGTTTTCAACGTCGCCGTCAGGCTGTTTGCGGCGCGAGCACGCCCAGTTCGCGCTGCATCGCCTCGCGCATCAGGAACTTCTGCATCTTGCCGGTCACCGTCATCGGAAACTCATCCACGAACCGCACATAGCGCGGCACCTTCTGATGTGCGATCTGGCCGCGGCAGAAGTCCTGGACCTCGGCCTCCGTCAGCCGTTCGCCTCCGCGCAGCTTGATCCAGACACAAAGCTCCTCCCCATACTTCGCATCCGGCACGCCGAACCCCTGCACATCCTCGATGGCCGGATGCCGATACAGGAACTCCTCGACCTCACGCGGATAAACGTTCTCGCCGCCGCGTATCACCACGTCCTTGATGCGGCCGACGATGTTGCAGAACCCCTCGTCGTCGACCGTCGCCAGGTCGCCCGTGTGCATCCAGCGCGCCGCGTCGATAACGCCCCGCGTCCGGGCCTCGTCGCCCCAATAGCCCAGCATCACGCTATAGCCGCGTGTGCACAGCTCGCCGGGCACACCGCGCGGCACGATGTGGCCCTCCGCGTCCACGATCTTCACCTCCAGATGCGGATGCACCCGTCCCACCGTGCTGACCCGGCGCGCCAGCGGATCGGACGTCGAGCTCTGGAAGCTGACCGGGCTCGTCTCGGTCATGCCGTAGCAGATGGTGATCTCATCGAGGTGCATGCGATCCACGGCCCGGCGCATCACCTCGATCGGGCAGGGCGACCCCGCCATGATGCCGGTGCGCAGGGTATTGAGGTCGAAGCGCTCGAACTCCGGATGCTCGAGTTCGGCGATGAACATGGTGGGCACGCCGTGCAGTCCGGTGCAGCGCTCGCTTGCGACGGTCTGGAGCACATCGAGCGGATCGAAGCCGGGCCCGGGATAGACCATCGCGGCGCCATGCGTGGTGCAGGCGAGGTTACCCAGCACCATGCCGAAGCAGTGATACAGCGGCACCGGGATGCACAGCCGGTCCTGCTCCGAAAGCCGCATCGCCTCGCCGATAAAGAACCCGTTATTTAGTATGTTGTGGTGGGTGAGCGTGGCGCCCTTCGGCGCGCCGGTCGTGCCGCTGGTGAACTGGATGTTGATCGGGTCGTCGAACTGCAGCAGCGGCTGCACCCGCGCCAGTTCCGCCCGGTGCGCGTCGGTCGCGAGCCCGGCCACATCGCCGAACGGCACGCAGCCCGGCGACGCGCCGCCGATCTGGATCACGACACGCAAATCCGGCAACCGCTGGCTAACCAGCTGCCCCGGCGTCGAGGCCGCAAGCTCCGGCACGACCTGCGTCAGCATGCCGACGTAGTCGCTGCTCTTGAACCGCGTCGCGAGCACCAGCGCCTTGCAGCCGACCAGGTTCAGCGCGAACTCCAGCTCGATCGCGCGGTAGGACGGGTTGACGTTGACCAGGATGATCCCGGCCTTGGCGGTCGCGAACTGCACCACGACCCATTCCGCGTTGTTGAGCGACCAGATGCCCAGCCGGTCCCCGCGCTGCACTCCCAACGCCAGCAGCCCGGCGGCGAACGCCTCCGCCTGCCGCACCAGTTCGGCATAGCGCCAATGCACGCCTTGGCTGCGCACGATCAGCGCGGGATGGTCAGGGACGCGGGCGGCGGTGCGGTCGAGGTTCTGGCCCAGCGTCTCGCCCAGCAACGGCAGGTCGCGCGCCCCATGCACGTAGCTTATTGCTGTGGTCATGCGCGGCTCCTGGCCTATATTCCGACGGAACTCAAAAGGAATCCTCTCGTGTCCGCAAGCCTGCTCAATCGTCCGCCGGGCCTCAACTTCGACCTGGGCGAGACCGCCGACATGCTGCGCGGGTCCGTCGAGTCGTTCGCCGCCGACGAGATCGCGCCACGTGCCGCCGAGATCGACCGCAGCAACGACTTCCCGGCCGACCTGTGGCGCAAGATGGGCGACC
>CAXTJW010000028.1:0-19866 GCA_964244305.1 uncultured Acetobacteraceae bacterium | reverse complement strand
GGAACAAATATTCGATCAGCGTGCCATCCCCGCTGCCGATGTCGAGCACGCGGGACCCCGGCTCGATCATTTCCGACATCAAGCGGAGGTCGAACCGCATGTTGGGCGGACTCTTGGGACGCAACGGCGGCGGATGCGGACTCAAAGCCTCGCGTGCTCCGCGCAGCCCGACAGGAAGCCGGACAGGGTGCGGTGAAAATCCGGCTCGTCGAGCAGGAATGCGTCGTGGCCCTTGTCGCTGGCGATCTCGACGAAGCTGACGTTGGTGCCGGCGCGGTTCAGCGCCCGGGCGATGGCGCGCGACTGCGCGGTGGGAAACAGCCAGTCGCTGTCGAAGCTGACGATGCAGAACCGGGTGGCGATGCCGCGGAACGCCGCCGCGAGGTCGCCATCGTGGTCGGCTGCCAGGTCGAAATAGTCCATTGCGCGCGTGATGGTCAGGTAGCTATTGGCGTCGAACCGGTCGACGAAGGTGCTGCCCTGATGGCGCAGGTAGCTCTCGACCTCGAACATGTCGGCGAACAGCGTGGAGGCGCCGCTGGCCGGAGCCTGCAGCCGGCGGCCGAACTTGCGGGTCAACGCCTGCTCGCTCATGTAGGTGATGTGCGCGGCCATGCGTGCCACCGCCAGGCCGCGGGCGGGGATTTGCTCATGACGCCAATATTCGCCGCCGGCCCAGTTGGGGTCGGCGAAGATGGCCTGGCGGCCGACCTCGTGAAAGGCGATGTTCTGCGCCGAATGGAACGGGGCGGTGGCGACCGGCACGGCGGCGAACACCAGTTCGGGGAAGGTCGCGGCCCACTCCAGCGCCTGCATGCCGCCCATGGAGCCGCCGACGGCCGCAAACAGCCGCGGGATGCCCAGATGCCCGATCAGCAGCCGCTGGGCCCGCACCATGTCGCGGATGGTGATCGGCGGGAAGTCGGTGCCCCAAGGCGGAGCGTCCGGCGCATCGCCGCGTGGGCTGCGCGGCCCGGTGCTGCCCATGCAGCCGCCTAAGACATTGGCGCATATGACGAAGAAACGGTCGGTGTCGATCGCGCCGCCGGGTCCGACGACCTGGCTCCACCAGCCCGGCTTGCCGGTCACGGGGTGCGGTTCCGCAGCGTATTGGTCGCCGGTCAGCGCATGGCAGACCAGGACCGCGTTCGACCGTGCCGCGTTCAGCGCGCCATAGGTGCGGTACGCGACGGTGACGGAGGGCAGCGCCACCCCGCAGTCGAGCATGAAGCCGCCGTCGAACGTGAGAGATTGATGGGCGTCGCGGGACGCGATGTCCGGGTGATCCATTATATGCGCTGCATAGGCCGGGCGGTCCCGCCGGGCAACATCGATGCTGGCGATTATGGCGGCCACCCTTGCCTGTCTCTTGCAATCATCGGGTTTGCAGGCTGTAACACTCCGGTTATCCGCGCTGGCCCGGCCGGCGCGACGCCCTCCAACCTGCATGAGACCCACGACTGCGATGTCCAGTTCGTCCGATATCCTGCATACGCCGGCGCCGGCCGCTGCACCCGACCTGCTGTCGCTGCGGGCGGAGCTGGACCGGTTGGACGACGGGCTGCATGACACGCTGATGCGCCGGGCCGAGGTGGTGCAGCAGGTCGGGGCACTGCGGGTCAAGGGATCCGTGCCGCTGCGGCCCGGGCGGGAGGCCGCCATCATTCGCCGTCTGCTGGCCCGGCATCGCGGCGGGATGCCCGCCTTCGGCATCGTGCGCATCTGGCGGGAGCTGCTGGCCGCCACCACGGCGCAGCAGCATCCCTTGGTCGTCGCGGTATGCGCTTCCGACGGCGATGCAGCCTATCCGGCCGCCGCACGCGAGCATTTCGGCGCATTGACCCCGCTGCGCGTCCATCGCACCCCGGCGGAGGCCATCAGCGAGGTCGGCGCCGGGGTCGCCACCGTCGCCGTGTTGCCGATGCCGGCCGCAGACGAGGCGCGGGCCGCGGCATGGTGGACCGCGCTGCTGCATGCGGGCGACCCCCGTATCCATATCGTGGGACGGCTGCCGTTCTGGGCGCCCCGGCCAGAGGGTTCGTCAAAGGTGCAGGCGCTGTTTGTCAGCGCCGCCGCTCCGGACCCGAGTGGGCAGGATCGGACCCTGCTGGGCTTGGAGCTGCCGTCGGAGGTCAGCCGCCAGGGGCTCGACGCTGCCCTTGCTGCGGCTGGGTTCCAGGCTGGGACGACGATCTTGCGGCGGGATGCCGGCGCCCCGGTCGCGCATGCGCTGGTGGAGGTCGACGGCTTTGTAGGAGACGACGATGCACGGCTTGCGGCGCTGCAATCCGTGCTGCGGCGGCCGGTCGTACTGGGCGCATACGCCGTGCCATTGCATGGAGAAGGATGATGGGTCCGCAGCCACGCCCGGGGATTTTGGATATCGCGCCCTATGTCGGCGGCGAGAGCAAGCTGGCCGGGCAGAACCGGACGGTGAAGCTGTCGTCCAACGAGGGCGCGTTCGGCGTGCCTCCCGGCGCCCAGGCGGCGTATGCTGGGTTGGACCAGGAGCTGCACCGCTATCCCGACGGCGCCGCGCAGGAACTGCGCTGTGCCATCGGCATGCGGTTTGGGCTCGATCCCGCGCAGATCGTCTGCGGCGCAGGGTCGGACGACTTGATCTATCAGCTCTGCCTCGCCTATGGCGGACCCGGCACCGAGCTGATCATGAGCCGCCACGGATTCAGCATCTATGCGATTGCCGGGGCCTACGCCGGCTGTCGCATCGTGAAAACGGCGGAGCGGCGCCTGACCGCCGACGTGGACACGATGCTCGCGGCGGTGTCGCCTGCCACCCGGCTCGTGTTCCTGGCCAATCCGAACAACCCGACCGGCAGCATGCTGCCGCAGCCGGAGGTCGAGCGCCTGCGGGCCGGCTTGCCGCCGGATGTGCTGCTGGTGCTGGACGCCGCCTACGCCGAGTATGTCGACCGCCCGGATTTCGACGCGGGTGCGCGGCTGGTCGACGCCGGCGACAACACGGTGATGACCCGCACCTTCAGCAAGATTTTCGGCCTGGGCGGCCTGCGGCTGGGCTGGTGCTATGCGCCGCCGGCGATCGTCGACGTGCTGAACCGGGTGCGCAGCCCATTCAACGTGAGCCTGGCGGCGCAGGCAGCCGGGCTCGCCGCGCTGGCCGAGCCCGGATGGATCGAGGCCGGGCGGGCGCACAACACGAAATACCGCGCATGGTTGGGCGGCGAGCTGGAACGCGCCGGCATTCGCGTTTGGCCCAGCGAGGGCAACTTCATCCTGACCGATTTCGGGACGCCGGAGCTGGCGGGCGCGGCGCATTCGGCGCTGAAGGGCCGCGGCGTGATCGTGCGGGCGGTGGGCGGCTATGGCCTGCCGCAGTGCCTTCGCATCACCATCGGCACCGCCGAAGAATGCGCGCTGGTTGCCGACATCCTGGCAGCATTCATGCAGCATCAACCCATGGTAGATCAGCAGACGTATGCTTAATCCTGGATTGGCCGTGTCCGACGTCGAGCCGGTGACATCCGGGCCGTTGTTCCAGCGGCTCGTGTTGATCGGCATCGGCCTGATCGGCAGCTCGATCGCACGCATCGCGCGGGAACGGGGCGATTTGGCGGCGGAGGTCGTCGTGACCGACAGCAGCCCCGTGGCGCTGGAGCGCGTCGCGGCGTTGGGCTTTGCCGACCGGATCGAGGCGGATGCGACCCGCGCCGTGGCCGATGCGGACTGCGTGATGCTGTGCGCCCCCGTCGGCGCCTATGCCGCCATCGCCGCTTCCATCGCGCCGCATCTGGCGCCGGGCGCCATCGTGACGGACGTCGGCAGCACCAAGATCTCGGTCATCCGCGACGTCGGGCCATTGCTGCCGGCCAACGTGCGGTTCGTCCCGGGGCACCCCTTGGCGGGCACCGAGTATTCCGGACCCGACGCAGGCTTCACCACGTTGTTCCAGGGACGATGGTGCCTGTTGACCCCGACCGAAGACACCGACCCGGCGGCGACGCGGAAGATAGCGGAGCTTTGGCGACGCGCCGGAAGCATGGTCGAGGTGATGGACGCAGCCCACCATGACCGCGTGCTGGCGATCGTGAGCCACCTGCCGCATCTGATCGCCTTCACGATCTGCGGCACCGCGGACGACTTGGCGAGGGAAAGCGGGGCGATAGAGGACGGATCGCTGGAAGCGACCCGGTCGGAGGTGCTGAAGTTCGCCGCCTCCGGTTTTCGCGATTTCACCCGCATCGCCGCCAGCGACCCGGTGATGTGGCGCGACGTGTTCCTAAACAATCGGGACGCGTTGCTGGAGATGCTGGCCCGGTTCACCGAGGACGCGCAGGCGATGGCGCGCGCGGTGCGTTGGGGCGATGCGGCCTATATCGAGGACCGCATCGGCCGCGGCCGCGCGATCCGCCAGGGGCTGATCGATTTGAAGCAGGCGTAAATTCGCCGCTTGGGACACCGCCTCCCTCGAAGCTCTGCTCCGACAGTCGGCGTGATCACCCTTCAAGCAATTGCCCTAGTGGGGAAACAATCGGTTTAATCCTTCGTGCTTGCCGTTCTAACCCGAAAGCAATCATCTATCCCTGCGCCGTAGGGCGGATCACGACCTCGCCGACGTCAACCCCCGGCGGCTGTTCGATCGCGAACGCGATGGCACGAGCGATGGCGTCCGGCGTGATCGCGAACTTATCGCGTGATGCTTCGAGCTGCCCGCGCAAGGTCGGGTCTGTGATGCCGCCAACAAAGTCAGTGTGGACGAAACCTGGCGTGATGACCGTCACGCGCAGCTTCTCGCCGGCTTCCTGGCGCAAGCCTTCGGAGATGGCGCGCACGGCGAACTTGGTGCCGGCATAGACTGCCATGGTTGGACGAACGGTCAACCCAGCCGTTGATGCGATGTTGACAACGTGCCCAAATCCCTGCCCGCGGAACACCGGCAAGGCCGCGGCAATGCCATACAGAACGCCCTTGATGTTGATGTCGATCATCTCGTCCCATTCCTCGACACGCAAATCGTCAAGAGGGGAGATCGGCCCGATCCCGGCGTTGTTTATGAACACGTCGAGCTTGCCAAACCGCTCACACGCCAGCGCCACCAGAGCGGTCAAGTTTGCACGCTGCTTCACGTCCGTGCAGGCATAAACAGCTTCGCCTCCTCCCGCGACGATGCGGATCGCAAGAGCCTCCAACCGTTCAGTCCGGCGTGCGCCGAGGACGACCTTCGCCCCGCGTTCAGCGAGGAGCAGTGCGGTTGCTTCGCCGATTCCGCCGCTGGCGCCGGTGATTGCGACGACCTTGCCTCGGATTCCTGACATGGGTCTTCCTTCGATTTATGAATTGGTTGACAAAGACCGCCTGGTGCTCCGAAGGGGAGGGCATCGGCACCGACGTGACTTCCGGGCCATCAGTCTATCTCAGTCCGTTGAACGGTCCCCGGCAGCAAGCAGGTGTCGGCATCAAACCACTAGCAAACGCTGGAATCCATTGCCAACTGCCCTGGTGGCCGGCTCACGTGAGCAACGTGTCATTTACTGACCGAAGCGCAGCGGAGGTCATCTGTGAAATGCACAGCTATGCGGCGATGGTTCACAAGGCGCAGGGCGTCACCATGGACCGGGCGCATGTGCTGGCGACGCCGCATATGGACCGGTATTGCCGCCTATGTGTCGCTGACCCGGCATCCCGACAGGATGGAGCAGCACTATGCCCGCGAGAACTTTGCCGACCAGGCGCAGCCAGCGCGCGTGCTGAGCCGCGAGCGGGCGAAGGGCACCAGCCTCGATTACCCGGATCGCGGCAATGCTGCACATGCAGGGACGAGCTGCGGACAATAAGCCGCGACGTTTGCGTTCAAGCGGCGCGCCAGTCCGGCAGGTTGCCGCCCAGCTGATTGGTTATGGCGTCGGCCCGCGCCCGGACGAGCTGCCCAAGCAGCGGGATGCGCTCGTCCGGTATCCGCGCCATCGGTCCGGAGAGGGAAATCGCGGCGACGGCATCCCGGTTCTCGTTGAAGATCACGGCGGCAATGCAGCGCAGGCCCACCGCATGCTCCTCGTCGTCGATCGCGTAGCCGCGCTCGCGCACCGCGGTCAGGTCCGCCCGCAGGGCTGCGGTGGTATTAAGCGTTTTGACGGTGACGCGTGGCAGGCCATGGCGATGCAGCACCTTGGACAGCTTCGCATCGGGCATGGCCGCCATCAACGCCTTGCCGACGCTGGAGCAGTGCAGCGGGACGCGGCCGCCGGGTCGGGCGAAGGCGCGCATCATCTGGCGGCACTCCACCTGCGACAGATAGATCGCCTCTGCCTCGTCCTCCACGGCGAGGTTAACCGTCTCCTCGCTTTCTTCCATGAGCGTCCTCATGTATGGCCGGGCAGCGCCCACGAGGCTGCGGGTCTTCAGGAATGCGCTGCCGGTGACGAAGGCCTGAACGCCCACGGACCATAGGCGGCGATCCCCGTCGAATTGCACATAGCGCTCCTGCTCCAACGTCGTCAGCAAGCGATGTGCGGTGGACGACGACAACCCGGCCTGTTGCGCCAGCTCCGTCAGGGTCAGCCCTTCATTCGATGCGGCGATGTTGTTCACGAGCGTGAGCGCCCGGACCAGCGATTGCACCTGGTCCGAACGCTCCGTGACCGGCGCAGCCTTGGTTCGTTGCACGACAATCCGAGCCATCCAGCATCATTCCACAAAATTATGAAAGACACTATCTCATTGTAAACGATGTGCAAATAGCAGTCTATCCCACACTGCGGGAACGCCATTCAAAACTGTGGATTTCCTGCTCGATTGCCAGCATTCTGCGGCCAGCGAAAAAAACAGGAGACGACCATGGCCAAGATGAAAGCAATCGATGCCGCCGTCCGTGTGCTGGAACGCGAGGGCGTGACCGTCGCCTTCGGCGTCCCCGGCGCCGCCATCAACCCGCTCTATGCGGCCTTGAAGGCCCGCGGCTCTATCCGCCACATCCTGGCCCGCCATGTCGAGGGCGCGTCCCACATGGCCGACGGCTACACCCGCGCCAAGCCCGGCAACATCGGCGTCTGCATCGGCACCTCCGGCCCCGCCGGCACCGACATGATCACCGGCCTTTACACCGCAATGGCCGACAGCATCCCCATCCTCTGCATCACCGGCCAGGCCCCCCGCGCCAAGCTGCACAAGGAGGACTTCCAGGCCGTCGACATCGAGACGATCGGCAAGTCCGTCACCAAGTGGTCGGTCTGCGCGCGGGAGCCCGCCTTGGTGCCGATGATCTTTCAGCAGGCCTTTCACGTCATGCGCTCCGGCCGCCCCGGCCCCGTGCTGATCGACCTGCCGATCGACGTGCAGATGGCCGAGATCGAGTTCGACGACGAGTTCTATGCGCCCCTGCCCGTCTACAAGCCCTCCGCGACACGCAAGCAGGCCGAGCACGCGATCCGCATGCTGAACGCCGCCGACCGTCCCTTGATCGTCGCCGGCGGCGGCATCATCAACGCCGACGCCTGCGATCTTCTCGTCGAATTCGCTGAGTTGGTGAACGTGCCCGTTATCCCCACCCTGATGGGCTGGGGCAGCATCCCCGACGACCACGATCTGATGGCCGGCATGGTCGGCCTGCAGACCAGCCATCGCTATGGCAACGCCACTTTCTTGGAATCGGATTTCGTGTTCGGGATCGGCAACCGGTGGGCCAACCGCCACACCGGTTCCGTCGAGGTATACACGCGCGGGCGCAAGTTCGTGCACGTGGATATCGAGCCGACGCAGATCGGCCGGGTGTTCGGGCCCGACTTCGGGATCGTGTCGGACGCAAAGGCCGCGCTCACGACGTTCATCGAGGTGGCGCGCGAGATGAAGGCGGCTGGCACTCTGGTGAACCGCCCGGACTGGGCGACGGCCTGCCTGCATCGCAAGACCGCGATGCTTCGCAAATCGCACTTCGATGCCGTGCCGCTGAAGCCGCAGCGCGTTTATCAGGAGATGAACGAGGTGTTCAGCCGCGACACCTGCTACGTCACCACCATCGGCCTTTCGCAGATCGCGGGTGCGCAGTTCCTGAAGGTCTATCACCCCCGCAACTGGATCAATTGCGGCCAGGCCGGGCCGCTGGGCTGGACGTTGCCCGCGGCGCTGGGCGTGCGCGCGGCCGATCCGGACAAGAAGATCGTCGCCCTGTCCGGCGACTACGACTTCCAGTTCATGATCGAGGAATTGGCCGTCGGCGCGCAGCACAAGCTGCCCTACCTCCATGTGGTCGTGAACAACTCCTACCTCGGCCTGATCCGGCAGTCGCAGCGCGGCTTCCAGATGGATTTCGAGGTCAGCCTCGCCTTCGATAACATCAATGTGGAGCCCGACGGCGACGCTCCCCGCGGCTACGGCGTGGACCATGTAGCAGTAGCTGAGGGCCTCGGCTGCAAGGCCATCCGTGTGAAGTCGCCCAACGAGTTCAAGGACGCCTTCGTCCGGGCCGAGGCATTGATGGCCGAGTTCCAGGTGCCCGTCGTGCTGGAGTTCATCCTGGAGCGCGTCACCAACATCTCGATGGGCACCGAGGTCGACAGCGTCAACGAGTTCGAGGACATCGTCTGCCTCGACCCGTCGTTGTCAATCCGCAAGAGCCAGGACATGGGCAACGCCGATCCGGCGCCCGCGAAGGTCCTCGAACCCGCGAAGTAGAACGCGCAACCGGGGCTGGGGTCACTGCTCTCGTACTTCTGATCTGTGCAGCACGGCCCCGGCCAACGCCTGTCATGCCATGGCAACCAGGCGCCGTCCGTCTCCGCCATCGAAAAGATGCAGGGCATCGGAGGGAAGCGCCACCTGCAGCGCCTCGCCCACCGGCGGCGCGCCCGGCAGTTTGGCCAGCATGGGCGTGCCATCCGGCAGCCGTCCATGCACCAGCGTCTCCGAGCCCAGCGGTTCCACCAGCTCGACCGCAAGCGCCAGGCCGGCCGGGTCGATCGTCACGTGCTCGGGGCGTATGCCGACGGTCACGGCGCCATTGGCGGCATAGCGGCCCGCCAGCGGCAACGGGTGGCCAGCCGCCAGCCGGGCCAGCGTGCCGCCCTGCTCCAGCGTCGCCGGGAGGAAGTTCATCGCCGGGGCACCGATGAAGCTGGCGACATAGGCCGTGGCGGGCCGGGCGAACACCTCCATCGGCGGTGCAAACTGCTCCGGCACGCCACCATGCAGCACCAGCAGGCGGTCGCCCAACGTCATCGCCTCCACTTGGTCGTGCGTCACATACAGCGTCGTGGTGCCCAGGCGGCGCTGCAAACGGCGGATCTCTGCCCGCATCTGCACCCGCAACGCCGCATCGAGGTTGGACAGCGGCTCGTCGAACAGGAACAGCTTGGGCTCGCGCACGATCGCGCGTCCCATCGCGACGCGCTGCCGCTGCCCGCCCGACAGCTCCCGCGGCCGCCGGGCCAGCAATGCGCCCATCCCGAGCAGGTCGGCGGTCTGCTGCACCCGCGCGGCGATGGCGCCCTTCGCCAACCCGCGGATGCGCAGGCTATAGGCCATGTTCTCCGCCACCGTCATATGCGGATAGAGCGCGTAGTTCTGAAACACCATCGCGATGTCGCGCGCCGCCGGGTCGAGCGAGGTGATGTCCCGGCCGTCCAGCAGGATGCGGCCGGAACTCACCGTCTCGAGCCCGGCGACCAGCCGCAGCAGCGTCGATTTCCCGCAGCCGGACGCGCCGACAATGACCAGCATCTCGCCGTCATTCAGGGTGAGGTCGATGCCTTGCAGGATGTGCGTGCCGCCAAAGCTCTTGCGCAGGCCGTCGAGCCGCAGGGTCGCCATCTACTTCTCGCTCTCCGTGAGCCCGGCCACGAACCAGCGCTGCATCAGCAGCACGACGGCAACCGGGGGCAGCAGCGCCATCACGGCGGCGGCCATGACACGGTTCCATTCGACCTGCGACTCGGTGCCGATCATCTTCACGATGCCGATCACTACCGTGTCCAGCCGCGGGTCGGTGGCGACCAGCAACGGCCAGAGATACTGGTTCCAGCCATAGACGAACAGGATGACGAACAGCGCCGCGATGTTGGCCGCCGACAGCGGCAGGAGAATGTCGCGCAGGAAACGCCACGGCCCGGCGCCGTCGATGCGCGCCGCCTCCACCAGTTCATCCGGCACCGCCAAAAAGACCTGACGGAACAACAGCGTCGCAGTGGCCGAGGCGATCAGCGGCACCGTCAGCCCGCCGAACGTGTTGATCATGCCGAACCCGGCCACCACGGCATAGGTCGGAATGATCCGTACCTCGACCGGCAGCATCAGGGTGATAAGAATAAGCCAGAATGCGACGGTGCGGAACGGCCAGCGAAAGAACGTCACCGCATAGGCCGATAGCACCGAGATGACGATCTTGCCGCCCGCAATCGCCAGCGCCATGCCGAACGAAACGAGCAGCATGTGCCAAACCGGCCGCGACCCCATGCTGCCATGCGCCAGTACGTCCGGGTAGACGGCGAGGCCAGGCAGGTTCGGCATCAGCGAGAGGTCCCCGCGGGCGATCGTGCCCGGGTCCTGGGTCGACCCGGCGAGCAGCATCCAAAGCGGCAAGGCGAACAGCAGAACGCCCAAGATAAGGGTTCCATGGGTGAGGAGACGATTTATGGCCGAACGTCCCCCGTGCCATAGAACAGCGTGAAGGCAGTGAGTTGCTGCATCACCGGCGTCGCCCCATAAAACGGAACTGGACGGCGGTCAGCGCAATCACGCCTGCCATCAGCACCACGGACTGCGCCGAGGAGGAGCCGAGGTCCAGGTTCACCACCCCGTCCCGATACGCCTTCACCAGCAGCGTCTCGGTGGATTTGCCGGGTCCGCCGTTGGTCAGCGCCCAGATCGCGCCGAACGTGTCGAAGGCGGCGTATACGACGTTCACCACGACCAGGAAGAACACCGTCGGCATCAGCAGGGGCAAGGTAATGGTGCGGAACCGGTGCAGGCCGACGGCGCCGTCCATGCGCGCCGCCTCGACCACCGAGCGCGGGATCGATTGCAGCCCGGCCACAAGGAAGATGAAGTTGTAGCTCACTTGCTTCCAGGCGCTCGCCAGCACGACCAGCAGCATGGCCTGTGCTCCATTCAGCGAGTAGTCCCAGCCTAGCCAGCGGTTCAGCGACCGGCCCAGCAGCCCGATCTGCGGGTGCAGTAGAAAAAGCCAGATCACGGCGGACACGGCCGGCGCCACTGCATACGGCCAGATCAGCATGGTGCGGTAGAAGCCGCGGCCGCGCGCCACGCCCTCCACCATCACCGCCAGCAGCAGAGCCAGGCCCATCGACAGCAAGCACACCGCGGCCACGAAGCCGAGCGTGCGCCAGATGCTCTCGACATAAAGCGGGTCGGCGAACAGGTCGGTGAAGTTGTCCAGCCCCACGAACACCGAGGCGAGGCCGAACGGGTCCGTGCGGGTCAGGCTGTACCAGACCGCCTCACCCGCCGGCAGCAGGAAGAAGACGCCGGTGAGCGCCAGCTGCGGCAGCACCAGGGCCAACGGAAGCACGATGCCCGGGAAGATGGTGCGGCGCATGTCAGGTCATGCCGTTCCCGGCTGCCGCATCACGCACGGCTGGCTTTCTCGAACTCCCGCAGCACACGGTTGCCGCGGGTGGCGGCGCTGGCCATCGCGGCCTCGGCGGTCTGTTGGCCCTGCAGCGCCTTCTCCACTTCCTCGTAGATGATGTTGCGGATTTCCGGCAGCCGGCCGAGGCGCAGCCCGCGGCTGTTCTCCGTTATGTGGCCGCGGGTCAGTTGCGTGATCGGCAGCTCCGTGCCGGGGTTCTTGTCGTAATAGCCCTGTTTTTTGGACAGCTCGTAGCCGGCGATGGTGACGGGGACGTAGCCGGTGCTTTGATGCCACGACGCCGAATTCCCCGGTGTGGCGAGAAAGGCCAGGAACTCCGCCGCCCCCTGATACTGCGCAGCCGGACGTCCGGGCGCGGTCATCGTCCACAAGCTGGCGCCGCCGATGATGGAGTTGATCGGGGCCTGGATGATTGCCGGGTCGTAGGGAAGGAAGGCGTTGGCCCATCTGAACTTGGCGCTTTTAATCAGGTCGCCGCGCTCGCCGGAGCTGTTGAAGCTGATTGCCGCCTGGCCTGACAGCAGCACGTTGTCCGCCATGGAGTCACGGCCGCCATACTTGAACAGCCCATCCTTTTGCCAATCCAGGAAGCGTTGCAGCTGCTTGACGAAATCGGGCTTGTCGATCTGAAGCACCGCGCTCCGGCCGTCGAAGCCATCGCCATCGCTGGCGAAGGCGATGTTGTGGATCGCGGCGTATTCCTCGAGGTGGATCCAAGAGAACCAGCCGGTGGAAATGGCAATCGGCAGGCCGGACTTCGCCTTCAGCGTCTCCGCGGCCTTGGTCAATTCATCATAGGTTGCGGGCGGATGTGCCGGGTCCAGCCCGGCGCGGTCGAACGCATCGACGTTGATCCACATGACCGCCGTGGAGGAATTGAACGGCACGGACGCCATCCGCCCGTCCGGCAGGCTGTAATAGCCGCGCACGGCCGGGATGTAGTCGGAGGCGTGGACTGCCACGCCCGTCTCCTCCAGCAACTGCCACGCCGGCTTCACCGCAGCGCCCGCAGCGAGCATGGTGCCGGTGCCGACCTCGAAGACCTGGACCAGGTTCGGCGCCTGTCCGGCGCGATAGGCAGCGATGGCCGCAGTCAGCGTCTCGGCATAGGTGCCCTTGAAGACCGGTTGCACCTCGAACGCCGATTGCGATGCGTTGAACGCGGTGGCGAGCCGGTTCACTTCGTCGCCCAGGCTTGCTGTCATCGCGTGCCAGAACACGATGGGAGTCTTGCTTCCTTGGGCGTGGAGGGATGATGCAGCCGGAGCAATCGCCAGGGCAGCAGCACCCTGGAGTAGGCGGCGACGATTCATGCGTATGACCCCGGCAGAGATGTGTGAGGCCGCAGCTAATGCCTCGTTGTTGCCCTATCATGACAGCAGGATGGCGATTGTGTGAAGCGGAAGCGTTCCGGGGCGACGTTGCAACATGCACCCTGGCAGGAGGCCCGCCGGATGTCCGGGATGCTCGCGGTGATGCCAGGCGCCAGCCGGCCAGCATACTTGACCGACCGGTCACTCTTCTATATCGTGTTTGGTGGGAATTGGGTAATGGCGAGACCGAGGAGCGACGAGAAGCGCCACGCGATCATGACCGCGGCAATCAAGATCATTGCGGTCCAAGGGCTTAGCGCGCCGACCGCGATGATCGGGAAGGAGGCGGGTGTCTCGAACGGGGCGTTGTTCACGTATTTCGAGACCAAGGCCGACCTGCTTAACCAACTCTATGTAGAGTTAAAGGCCGAGATGGCTGCGGCGACCACGGTCGGTATTCCGGCCGACACCGATGTGCGCGATCAGATGCTTCATGTCTGGAATAGTTGGTTGCGTTGGGCGATCTCTCACCCGCAGGAGCGCCGGGCTCTCGCGCATTTAGGCGTTTCGGACGACGTGACCGCAGAGAGCCATGAGGCTGCGAGCCAGTCATATGCTGGCGTTGCAACTCTTCTGGATCGGAGCCGCGCAAATGGGCCCATGCGCGACGCCCCGCTGATGTTCGTCGCCTCGCTCGTAACTGGCGTGGTCGATGCGACGGTCGACACCATAACGCGCGATCCGGCGAACGCGCAGAAGCATGCTGCCGCCGGGTTCGAGGCATTGTGGCGTATCGTTGCCTGAATTCATTTGACTATTGGAAGAGTGACTGGACAGACATCATGGCCAATATCACCAATAAAATAGAGTCCCGTCGTGAAATCGTCTTGGTGACCGGTGCTTCGACCGGCATCGGCGCCGCCACCGCCCGCGAGCTTGCCCGGCGCGGCTTCCACGTCCTCGCCGGCGTGCGCCGAGGCACCGACGCCGATGCGCTCCGGGCCACGAATATCGAGCCGATCATGCTCGACATCACCAACGAGGCCGAGGTCGCCGCGCTCGTACAGCGCATCACCGACGATGCTGAGCGGCGTCCGCTGCGCGCCCTGGTCAACAATGCAGGCATGGCGGTCAATGCGCCTGTGGAAACGTACCCGCTATCCGAGTGGCGGCGGCTGTTCGACGTCAACCTCTTCGGCCACGTCGCGATGATGCAGGCGCTGCTGCCCGCGCTTATCGAAAGCCGCGGCACTGTCGTCAACATATCTTCCGTGGGCGGCAAGGTAGCGATGGCGACCTATGGCCCCTACGCCGGCACGAAGTTCGCCCTCGAAGCAGTCAGCGATGCCTTGCGCCGCGAAGTCGAGCCGCTTGGCGTGAAGGTCATCGTGATCGAACCCGGCGCGGTCACGACCGGAATGCTCGGGCGGGTCGATGCCATCGGGCGGCGCATCATCAGCGGAATGACCACCGAGCAGCGTGGCCGCTACGCCGCGCTCATGCACGCCGTCATCTCGCAGGCCCAAGCGTCCATTCCCGGGGGAATGCCCCCCGAGGAGGCAGGCCGTGTCATTGCGGACGCGATCGCCAGCAAGCGGCCTCGTACTCGCTACACCGTCGGTCGCAGCACGGCGATCGTCGTCCGTCTCACCAGGCTCCTCTCAGACCGGATGCTCGACCGCCTTCTCGCCCGCAATCTCAAGCCGCATCTCGGCCGTGATGCCGTCCTTGGACCGTAGCTCAAGCACCCCTCCGAACGGCGCGATGAGCGCCCGAGCGATCCTCAGCCCCTGGCCGCATTGCGGACGGTGGCCGAACCCCCACCCGTTGTCGGCGACAACGAGGCGCGTCCCATGCGGTCCGGATGTGACCGAGATGCGGACCTTGCCCAACAGCCGCGCGTGGAACCCATGCTTGGCAGCGTTGCCGACCAATTCCTGCGCCACGCGCAGCACGAGGTTGTGGTGCTCCGCCGGGCAGACGACCGGCTCGTCGATCTCGACGTCGATGATCTGGTCGGGATCGGACAGCAGCTCGACAATGCCCTTGCTGAGGTCGCGCAGGCGCGCCTCGAAGGGGCCGGGCGCGCGGGTCAGGCCGAACATGGCGTCCGACATCTCGACCGCGAGGCAGATGCGGCGCGCGACCTCCCGGGCCAGGCGCTTGCCTTCCATTGTGCTTTTCAGGTCGGGCGACGTTTCCACGACGGAGATGATGCGCTGCAAGGCGTTCTTCATGTGATGGCGGAGCTGCCGGCCATCGAGGTCGTCATGCGGGTCGGCGCCCCAAGACATGGCCTCGGACACAGCATCCAGTCCAACGTCGGTTGCAAACATTTTGCATCTCTCTGCTAGGCCGGCCATTCCGGCGCATTGAAGGGGTAGCGCGGCGCGGCAGGCAGCGGTGTTGACCTTGGTGGAGTGTTGCCGTCATCCCGATGGACTGGTCGGCACAACTCCACACAACTCCACGGCCAATACGGGTACGGTATACGGGCAAGGTAAGGGCGATGCGCAGGATCCTGGTGGTGGACGACGACGTGGACCTGTCGGAGATGCTCGGGGAATACCTCCGGCCGGACGGATTTGCGGTGGACTTGCTGCACGACGGCGCCGACCCGCGCGCATCCGCGCCGCACGGCTATGACCTCGTGGTGCTGGATGTCATGCTGCCGAACCGCTCGGGCTTCGAGGTGCTGCGGGCGATCCGCCGGACCTCCGCCATCCCCGTGATCCTGCTGACGGCGCGGGATGGCGCGACGGACCGGGTGGTCGGCCTGGAGCTCGGCGCCGACGACTACGTGCCCAAGCCGTTCGACCCGCGCGAGCTCGCGGCCCGGGTCCGCGCCGTACTGCGGCGTACGGAGCGCGCCGATCCCGTCCCCGCCACCCTGCAGGTCGGTGACGTCATGCTGAACCCGGCGGCGCGGCTCGCACTCCGCGCCGGGACGCCGCTCGACCTCACCAGCGCAGAGTTCGCGCTCTTGGAATGCCTGATGCGTCGGGTCGGCAAACCGGTGTCGCGCGACGACCTGGCCGCCGCGGCGCTGGGGCGGCAGCAGGCGGCCGGGCTGGACCGCAACGTGGACACCCTGGTCAGCAAGCTGCGCCGCAAGCTAGGAACGGACGACCCGATCCGGACGGTCCGCAACATCGGCTATCTGTATGCCGTCCCGCTGCTTCCCCCATCCCCATAGGCCCAATATGCGCAGCCTGTTCGCCAAGCTGTTCCTTTGCATGCTGCTGGTGCCGGTGCTGGCGCGCGGCGGCGGCCTCCTGCTGTCCGCGACGCTCGGCGACAACCGGCCGCAGACCGAGCGCATCCTGGCGGCCGCGTTGCCGTTGTATGCCCAGGCCCTCGGCGCCGCGATGGACCGGGATGGTCCCGACGTCGCCGCCGCCATGGCCGCAGCGATGCAAAGCCAGGCAAAGCTGCCGATCGTGCTGCGCCCGCCCCTTCCGGGAGCCGATGGGTGTGCCGATCCGGCGCCTGCCGCCGCTGGCCGCGGCTGGTCCCTCGCCGTCCCCGTGCCCACCCGGCTGCACGGGCCTGTCTGCTTGTCCGCGACCGTGCCGCCTCGGGCACGGCTTCTCGGCGTGTTCCCGGAGTCCTGGTGGTCGCTGCTTCCGTTGGTCGAGCTTGCCACCTGTGCGGTGGTCAGTTTCTTCCTGGCCCGCTACCTGGCGCGGCCCATCCAGCGCATCCGTGCCGCGGCCGCCTCGTTCGCAGCCGGCGACCTGTCGGCGCGCGCCGGCCCGAGCCTGGACGGCCGGCGCGACGAGGCGGCCGACCTCGTGCGGGAGTTCGATCACATGGCCGACCGGGTTGCCGCCAGCATGCGGGCCCAGCAGCGCTTCATCGATGACGTGAGCCACGAAATCAAGTCGCCGCTTGCCCGGCTCAGCATGGCGCTCGGCCTGGCACGGCGCGAGGCGGGCGCCGCAGCCGCCCCCCGGTTCGACCGCATGGAGCGCGAACTGCGCACCGTGACCCGGATGGTGCGCGAGCTGCTGGTGCTGTCATCCCTGCAAGGCGCCACGACATCCGACCGCGCCGATCCCGTGGATTTGGCTGGCGTGGTCCAGGACGCGGCGGACGACCTCGCGTTCGAGTGGCGGGAGCGGGCGCAGGTCATTCGCGTGGTGCGCTGTGGCGGGCCGGTCTGGGTGCAGGGCGACGCGTCCCTGCTGCGCCGGGTGGCCGAGAACGTGCTGGCCAACGCCCTGTTCTACACGCCGGATGGGACAGAGATCGAGGCTGCCCTGGAGCGGCACGGGCCCTGGGCTCGCCTGACGGTGCGCGACCGCGGGCCAGGCGTGCCGCCCGAAGCGCTGCCGCATTTGTTCGAGCCGTTCTACCGCGTGGACGAGGCGCGGGCGCGCAACACCGGCGGCGTCGGCCTCGGCCTGGCCATCTGCAAGCGGGCGGTGGAGCTGCACGGCGGACGCATCTCCGCAGCGAACGCCACGCCCGGGCTGTCGGTGTGCATCGACCTGCCGGCGTTGGAACGGGACGCCGGCGACGTCGCGGAGCCGGCCTTGCCCCGGGCTGCGGCCCTCGGCACTCCCGCCCCGCAAGGCCGCGATGCCAATCTTGTAGTTTGATGGAGAAAAGTCGGAGTAAGGCCAGCGCCGCTTGAGGCTCCTGCGCCCATGACCCTATGTCAGCCACGCCCCGCTTTTGGCGGCAACCATTTTGTCGAGAGATCTACAATGACCAACCCTGGCCGCCTTGCCCGGCGCACCCTGATTGCGGCGACGGCCGCGACGATGGGCGCACTTGGCCTTGCCGCGCCTGCCCACGCCTTTTGGCGGGGTGGCGTTTTCTTCCCCGCCCCAGTCGTGGTAGTCGGCCCGCCGCCGGTCTACTATGCGCCACCCCCCGCAGTCGTCTATGCGCCGCCGGCCCCCTTCGGTGCGACCTGCTACGCCGGCGTGTATGCCTGCCGCCTGCCCGCCCTGCAGCCGGTTGGGTCCGGCTGTGCTTGCCCCGGCATTGGCGCGCCATCCTACGGCTCGGTCCGGTAACGGCGCCGATGCCGCCGCCGCGTGCCAAGGCCATCGTCCAGGCGGCTGCTGTGGTCTTGGCGTGCGCTTGCGCCGTCGCACTGGCAACGCCGGTCCTGGCGCAGTCAGTCCCCGGGTTAGATACCGGCGGCGGCCTTGGCGGCCCATCATCCGAGGGACACGGTGGACGGCACGGGGGTGGACGCCGGCAACGCGCCGCCTCCGCAGCCGCGCCGGGGCAAGACGTGCCCCAACTTAAGCGGGACCCGGCGCAGCGATTGGACCCAGGCGCCTTGCTGTGCGGCACCGAAGCCGCGCTGCTGCAGCATCTGGCAGTGATCCTCGCGCGGCTCGACGGCGGGAACGCCGAGGAGCCGGCCGGCTGCCGGCTTGTGCGCGCCATGACCGCCGTGGCCATCGTCGAGCGCCATGGCCCGGCCGTCACCGAGGTTCGCCTGCCAGGTCCCCCGGAGCAAGTGGGCTGGACCGATGCGGTGGTGCGCGATACCGCTTCAAGCGCGCGGTAAGCCGCCCCGGAGACCGTTAGGCATGCGAACCACTACTTACAGCCGCGCAGGGTTGCAAGCCATGCTGCTTGTCACTGCCATCCTTGCGCCGTCCGCCTGCGCCGCGGTGGACGGGATCGCGCAGTTGGGCCGGACCACATACGACGTCGAGAAGCTGGGCCATGGCGCCTACAGCGTCCGCACCCACATCATCGGCCCCATCGGCGACGCTGACGACGCAAGGGCTGACAACGTGCAGGCGGCCGCGAAGTATTGCGCCAAGAAGGGACTCGCCATGACGGCGATCAGCGACAAAGGGAGGGAGGGCCTCGCAAAGGACGACACGTTGACGTTTCGGTGCGGCTCTTCGGCGAAGACAACGTGATGCAGGCGGGCAAACCGAATTCCAGAGTCGAGACGATCGTCGAGATAATGCCGGAACTAGATTTCCCCATTGCCCTGACGGATACAGGATACTTCCGCATCCGTAATGGATGCTATCCTGCCCTCGAACACGTTGCGGAGGTGAATCGGGATGACTGAACGTCTGGAGGTCCGGCCTGCGCCTGGCAAGACCGGCAGAACGGTGAAGAAGTCCCGAGGTGGCCGGTTGGCTACCCTGCTTGTCGCGCTGGCTATGATCGTTTTGACCGGGCTGGTCGCCTGGCGGCTGCTTGGCAAAGGCACGCCGGCGCCGCAGTCGGGCGGTCGCCAGGGGTTTACAGGCGCCCCGCAGCCAGTGGGTGTCGGGACCATCGGCACCGGCGACCTGAATGTGGTGCTGACCGGGCTGGGTGCCGTCACGCCGTTGGCGACCGTCACCGTCAAGACCCAAATCAACGGCCAGTTGCAGCAGATCGCCTTTACCGAGGGCCAATTGGTCCACAAAGGAGTCTTCCTGGCGCAGATAGACCCTCGGCCCTACCAAGTCGCGCTGCAGCAGGCCCAAGGCACCCTGGCGCACGACCAGGGCCTGCTCGCCCAGGCGCGGGCAGACAACGCCCGTTACCAGACCCTCAGCAAGCAGGACAGCATTTCACGCCAACAGGTTGAAGATCAGGTTTATCTGATCAAACAATACGAGGGCACCACCATCGCCGATCAGGGCGTGATCGACACGGCGAAGCTCAATTTGACCTACTGCCACATCGTATCGCCGGTGGATGGCCGGGTGGGCCTGCGCATGGTGGACGAGGGCAACTATGTGCAGACCAGCGACCCGGGGCTGGTCGTGGTGACGCAACTGCAGCCGATCTCCGTATTGTTCGCCTTGCCGGAGGACAATGTGGCGGAGGTGCAGCATGGCATGGCAGCCGGCCCGCTGCCGGTGACGGCCTATGACCGGACGGATACCAAGCTGATCGCCACCGGTGTGCTGGCGACCACCGACAACCAGATCGACGCCACGACGGGCACGGTGCGGCTGCGGGCGATGTTCCCAAACACCGACAATGCACTGTTCCCGC
>CAXTJW010000027.1:0-20285 GCA_964244305.1 uncultured Acetobacteraceae bacterium | reverse complement strand
GGGTTCGGCCCCGGGCTGTTCACGCGGGATGGGAAGGATCGCTACGGTCTGGCCGCGCATCGGCCCGCGGCGTTGGCGGACCTGCCGGAGTTCAACGGCGACCAGCTGGAGGAGGCGCGCAGCGGCGGCGACCTTTCCGTGCAGGCCTGCGCGGACGACCCCCAGGTTGCGTTCCATGCCGTGCGGCAGATGGTCCGCTTGACGGCCGGGGTGGCCCGGCTGCGCTGGACCCAGACCGGCTTCACGTCCAACTCGGCCGCCGAGGACACGCCGCGCAACCTGATGGGTTTCAAGGACGGCACCCAGAACCCGGTCTCGCAGCACCCGCGTGAGAAAGCACAGGGTGTCACCCGGCCCAATCCCCTGGCGCCCGAGGACGTCGTGTGGGTGGGTGAGGAGGGCCCGGCCTGGATGCGCGGCGGCAGCTATTTGGTGGTGCGCCGCATCCGCATGGCCCTGGAGCACTGGGACGAAACCGACCTCGAGTTTCAGGAACTGACGATCGGCCGGCACAAGCACTCCGGCGCGCCGCTGGGTGCCACGGACGAGTTCGACCCGCTGGATTTGGATGCGGTGGACGCGGAGGGCATGCCGTTGATCCCCGACAACGCCCATGTGCGCATGGCCGCGGCGGCGTCGAACGACGGGACGCAAATCCTGCGGCGCGGCTACTCCTATAACGACGGCGTGAACATCACCGCCGAGCGCTGGCCGCCATGGCGCAATGGCCTGGAGTATGACGCCGGGCTGCTGTTCATCTGCTATCAGCGTGACCCGCGGACCGGTTTCACCAAGATGTTCGAGCCGATGGCCAAGCTCGATGCGCTGAACCAGTATGTCACCCACACCGGCGGCGGCTTGTTCGCGTGCCCCGGCGGGCCGCGGCCCGGCGAGTTCATTGGCCAGGCGCTGTTCGCAGGAGAGTCGCTTTAGCGCCAAGGCGACCGCCGTGATCCAGCAGGGGCGGCGTTATCGTCCAGGTCCTGCCGCAGGCCGGCCTGGCGTTGCTGGACCCGATCTTCCGCTCCTGACATGCGACGCGCAGCCATGTCCATATGCAGAGGGTAGACGTTCAGGAACTTGGCATAAAAGGTATGCGCACGTCAGGTCGTCAGCACCACGGCGCGGCCCTGGACTAGGCTGATGCCGTGGTCGTGCCCCCACTGCAACGCGGCTGGCTCGTCGGCCTGGCTCAGGACCCAGCGTGCGGTTCCGGCTTGCAGCATGGCCGGATCGATGCTCGTGAGGGCGGGCGACCAGCGCAGCTGCACGAAGTCCAGCTCCATCTTGTGCAGCCGCAACAGCGGCAGCAGCGTCGCCGTGACGTTGCGCAGCAGCAGCCGATAGCCCCGGGCGCGGGCGAAGCTGCGGGCAAAGATGAAGGCCGCCGGGTCGGCCAGGACGTCGGCGGGCAGCAGGTCTAGCACGACGCGGCCCTGCAGCGCACTCGGTACCGCCGCGTCGAAGCGCAGGAACTCGGGGCTGAGCACGCTGGCGACGTTGAGGTTGAGGCTGAACGGGCCGGCGCCGCGCAGCTCGTGCGTTGCGGCGAGCAGCGCCAGCATCCGGCGATCGAGCACGCGGGTCAGCCGGCGGAACAGCCAGGGGTCGGCATGCGCGCTCCGCCCCGGCGCGAGCGTGGCCGTCAGCTCGGAGATCGACAGAAAGCGCTTTTCCCAGGCGAGGCGCACGTGGCCGCCGTCCAGCCGGCAAATGGGCTTGCGTCGGGCGAACCGGGCCATGTCGGCGGTGGCGAGCTGGCCTTCCATGACCAGCAGGGCGGCGGCATCGAGCGGCAAGAGCGCCGGCGGCGGGCTGGCCACGGACGCAGCCGTGAGGTGGAGGTGCGGCGTGGGTTCCGCCTCGTCCTCCAATCCCGCGCAGGCCACGAGTGCCGGACCCTCCTCTGGCAAATCGAACAGCCGGACCAAACTGTGCTGCGCTGCAAGCCCGATGCGGAAAGTCTCGCCGAACAGATGCTCCAGCGCGGTCAGCGACTGCTGCAGCAGCGCCGACGCATCGCCGCGCCAGGACACGGCCAAGCGCCGGTGCGGCAGGTCGTGCACGCGGGCCCGCTCGGCCGTCATCAACGGCTCGAGCGCTATGCGGGCCAGGCGGAGATGATGCGGCTGAGCAAGCAGCAGCGGCAGCAGTTCGGTGCGCACGAGCAGCACGCGGCGTGCGACGCCAGCCGTTGCGCAGTTCCGAACGAGGTCCAGCAATCCCTCGGGACCATTGGCGGCGGATAGGACCGTCGCCGTCGGCCGGGACATGAGAGCGACGGTCATGCCGCGGCCAGCGACGGCAAGCTTATTTGCGAGGGAGCGTCGAGCAGGGTTGGATTGCTGCACCCGGCGCGGCCGCCCGGCCCGGTGGCGGAGGCACGCTCGATGCACTGCCGCAAGCTGCAGCCGCCGCCATGCGCGCAGGCGCCGATGCGTCCGGCTGCCAGCATCGCGTCCACGTGGCGGCCTTGGAATCGCCGGATGCCATGCGTCAAGCCCCAGCTCAACGCGGCCTCGGTTTCCGCGCGGTGCAGCACCACGCGCGCACTGCCCAGCGCCAGCACCGCCTGCTCGACCGCTGCCCCGGCCTCCGGCAGTCGCGGCGACCAATCGAGCTTCACGAGGTCCGGCTCCAACGCCATCGGCGTCGTCAGCATCAGCGCATGATGCGACACGCCGTCGAGGACAAGCGCCAATCCGGCCACGCGAAGCCGGGTTCGCGCGATGATGAACGCTTCCGGATCGGCGCAAGCCTCGACGAGCGAGACCTCCACCCCGACCTGGGCGCCGACGGCGCGGCAGGTGGCGGCGAATCGGGCGAACCGGTCCGACAGGATGCCGGCCAGGGTAAGGTTGAGATGGAGCGTCGGCCCTGCCCCCCGTGCGCCCCCCGTCAACAGGCCGTTCGCCTGCAGGTCCTCCCGGAGCACATCCAGCATCCGGCCGTCCAGGCGGCTCGCCAGATGGCCGAACAAAAACGGATCCGCATGGGCCTGGCCGATGGCGGCGATGCGCGCCTCCAGCACCGCGACCGAGAAGCTGACTTCGCGGAACAAGGGGCGCAGCCGCGGCTCGCTGCCGGGAAGCAGCAGGACGGCGGTCTGGCGCTGCATCAAGTCGCTGATGCGGCTGTGCTGGATGACTTGGTCGATGGCGTCGATCGCGTGGACGCTGCCGGTCGGCTCGGTCATATCGGGATCGGGCAGGGGGTCCTGCAGCCGCGCCTGGACGTAACGCAGCACGGCGGCGCCGTCCTGGGCGAGGGACCATAATGTCAGAACGCCGTCGGGGTCGGGCACGTCGATCAGGAATATCCGCGCCAGCGTGGCCTTGACGGAGACACCGGCGTCGTCGGACCGAAACAGCAGCAGCAGGTCGTCATTATGCAATGCGAATACCTGTCCGGCATGACGCTGCGCTGCGTCGTCCATCACGGCGCGGGCGATGCGGCGGTGGTGGGCGCGCGGCGCGGGCGGCGCCATATGCGACAAATGTAGCACGACCGCCATCCGGCCTTGCGGCACGCGTAACGCACGTTCGACAGCATCGAGCAGATGCCGCCCGATGTGGTGCGTTGCTGCGTCGGCAGCCGCACTGGCGATGACGCTGGCCATTTTCAGTGTCGTGATCCCTTTGCACTCAGCGTAAGATGCGCCAGAATGATTACCCGCAGGTTAGCGAATTTCGCCTCTGTGTTCGGCGTCCGGCCCAGGGCGCTTGGCAATGCTCGCATGGAGCCCGGCCGGCGGATCTACGCGATCGGCGACGTGCACGGGCACTTGGATCAGTTGCGCGCGTTGCACGACGCGATCCGCGACGATCTCGAGGATCGGCCGGTCCGCCAGCCTTTGCTGATCCATCTGGGCGACCTGATTGACCGTGGGCCAAGCTCTGCCGGGGTTTTGACCCTGCTGCAGGCCGGGCCGCCGCTGCCCGGCATTCCGACGGTGAACCTGATGGGCAACCATGAATGGATGTTCCTCCTGGCGCTCACCCAGCGAAGCCGGCGGGACACGGACCAATGGCTCGACAATGGTGGGACCGAGACGCTGGCGAGCTGGGGCATCCATCCCTCGGTGCCGTCGACGCGCTGGGCGGAGCTGGTGCCCCGCGCGCATGTGCTGTTCCTGCGCGGGCTCGCGGCCCGATACCAACGCGACGGGTATTTGTTCGTCCATGCCGGAGTGCGCCCGGGCGTCAGGCTCGATGAGCAGACCTGGTTGGACCTGCTGTGGATCCGCGAGCCGTTTCTCGACCGGCGCGGCCCCCTGTTGCCCGACGCGCCCGACCTCGTCGTCGTGCACGGCCACACCCCGGAGGACGAGCCCGTCATACGGCAGAACCGCATCGGCATCGACACGGGCGCCGGCCGTGGCGGTCCGCTCACCTGCGCGGTGCTCGACGGGGACGACGTGCGTTTCCTGCAGGCGAAACCGTCCGTTCAAACCGAAAGGGTCACGCGACGGTAACGTGCGGCTTGCCACGGCAGCGGGGGAACGGTAGCCCATGCATATGCATACTTCTCAGCCCGGCAGCGGCCCAGCCCCGGACACCGTCGCCGAACGCTCGCCGGCCGTCGAAGGAGTGGCCGCCGAAGGAGTGGCCGCCGAAGGAGTGACGCCGCCGGATGCCGAAGGGCTGGCGAACGCGGTACGCCGCCTGGCGCGCACCAGCGTCATGGTAATCGGCGACGTGATGCTCGACCGTTATGTCTATGGGACCGTGGACCGCATCAGCCCAGAGGCCCCGATCCCGATCCTGACGGTGGCGCGCGAGGTCGCGATGCCCGGCGGCGCGGGCAATGTGGTGCGCAACCTGACGGCGCTCGGCGCGGCGGTGGCGTTCGTGTCGGTGGTGGGGGACGATCAGGCCGGATCGGACCTCACGGGCCTGATCGGCGGCCAGCCCGGCGTCGAGCCGTGGCTGCTGGTGCAGGGCGCCCGCGCGACGACGGTGAAGACCCGCTATGTCAGCCAGGGCCAGCAACTGCTGCGGTCCGACCGCGAGGAGACCGGGCCGATCAACGCGAAGCTTGCCGAGCGCATGATGCGCATCGCGCAGGACACCCTCGCCGCCACCTCGGTCGCCATCCTTTCCGACTATAACAAGGGCGTGCTGGCCGGCGATATCCCGGCGCAGCTTATTGCGGCGGCCAAGGCCGGCGGGCGCCGCGTCGTGGTGGACCCCAAGGGGCCGGACTATTCCCGTTATGCCGGGGCCGACGTCGTGACGCCCAACCGGCGGGAGCTGGCGGAGGCGACGGGCCTGCCGGTCGAAACCGAGGCCGAGATCGTCGTCGCCGCAACCACGCTGCGCGATGCGCACGGCTTCGGCGCGGTGCTGGTGACGCGGGCCGAGGACGGCATGACCCTGCTGGACGCCGGTGGCGCGCATCACTTCCCGGCCGAGGCGGCGGAGGTGTTCGACGTCTCCGGCGCCGGCGACACGGTGGTCGCGACCCTGGCGGCGGCGATGGCGGCCGGGCTGCCGCTGCCGGTGGCGTCGCGTTTGGCGAACATCGCCGCCGGCATCGTCGTAGGCAAGGTCGGCACGGCGGTGGCGCGGGAGGAGGACCTGCTCTCGGCGCTGACGCCCCAGGGCGGCGCGCTGCGCAAAGTCGTGACGCGGGAAGCTGCGGCCGAGCAGGTCGAGCGGTGGCGCCGGCGGGGGTGGCGGACAGGTTTCACCAACGGGTGTTTCGACCTGCTGCATCCCGGCCATGTCCATCTGCTGGAGCAGGCGCGCAGCCAATGCGACCGCTTGGTGGTCGGGTTGAATTCGGACGCGAGCGTGCGCCGGCTGAAAGGCGCGTCCCGCCCGGTGCAGCCGGAGGCGGCGCGTGCGGCGGTACTGGCCAGCCTGTCTGCGGTGGATTTGGTGTGCATCTTCGACGAGGACACGCCTGCCGAGACATTGGAGGCGATCCGGCCGGAGTTGCTGGTCAAGGGCGCCGACTACACGATCGACGCCGTGGTGGGTGCCGACCAGGTGCAGGGCTGGGGCGGCCGGGTCTGGCTGGCGGAGCTGCTGCCGGGGTTCTCGACAACGGCGACGGTGCAGCGGATCGCGGCAGTGCGGAGCGCGGGATAGTTTTTGCGTCTTCAAGCGGCGGTCGCAAGGGTCGTTGTCATGCCTCGTCCTGTGCCGAGCTGAGGGGTTCGCCGGATATGGCCTGGTCGAATGTCCAGGGGCACTCGACCGGGAAGGTATTGCCTGGCAGACCGGTTTCCTGTTCGGCGCCGAGGCGCGCTCGACGGTATGCCGACACGACGGCTTCGGGCAGCACCTCCTTGAGGCTGGGGTTCTCGGCCAGATGCTCGGCGAGCTCGTTGCGGGCGTTGGCGATCGAGATTTCCCATGAGCGGCTGCGTCGGCTGGGCTGAAACTGCCATTTCAGAAGGTGGAGCAACAGCACCGCCAGCCTGCTGCGCAATTCGCGCTTCTCACTGCGGCTCAAGCTTTCGATTTCCTCGGCTATGTTGGCGATGTCAGCACTTGACAGGTTGCCGGCCCGAAGCAAAGCAGCCTGCTCGTTGGCCCAGGCGTAGAAATCGCGGTCATAAAGGTCGCTCATGTGCCCCCCACGGCCCGGAGTATCGCGCGCCGCCGTCGTCCGGTCGAGCGTGGCGCCGTGATTGGCACGAACAAAGCTACTCGGCGCGCAACGCCATACGAACGCCAACCTGTCCCTCGGGGTCCTGTAGCCAGGCCAGGCGCTGGGCGGCCAGCGTAGCGAAGCGGTGCAGCAGCGCGCGGCGCCGGGCCGGCGACAGCGCATGCACCGCGGGCTCGCGCAGCACCTCGGCGCCCCCGTCGCAGGCAACGATCAACCCGGTTTCCGTGGGCAGCAAGTCCTGCGGAAAATCCAGGTCGACCGCAAAATAGACGGTATCGGAATACTCCCGGTACTCCGGCCACTTGCTGTCCGTCAGGAAGTCGCGCGCGCCCGACTTCACCTCGATGCAAGCAAAGCCGCCATCGGGCCGCAACGCCATGATGTCGGCCCGGCGGTTGTTCGGCAGCGGCATCTCATGCACCGGGGACCAGCCGAGCTGCAGGCAAAGCCGGGACGCGGCGCGCCTGATGGCGAGCGAGCGCTCCGGAATGGTCGGCCCGGCGACAAGATCCATGATCCGTCCTAGACCATCGTCGCCGGCACGGAAACCCGGATTTCAACCGGGCACGATGGCGTCGATGGCCTGCGCCAGGACGACATCGCGTTCCGAGAGGCCGCCGGCGTCGTGTGTCGTGAGGGTGATGCTGACGCGGTTATAGACGTTCGACCACTCGGGATGATGGTCGTGCTGCTCCGCCAGCAGCGCGACCCGGGCCATGAAGCCCCAGGCGGCGCTGAAGTCCCGGAACTTGAAATCGCGCGTGATGGCGTCCCGGTCCGGCAACGTCCGCCAGGCGGGCAGGGTGGCCGCAAGCCGGGCGCGCCCATCAGTCGGCAAAGGCTCGATTTTCACGGTGGGTTGCATTTTTGTTGACCTCCGGTGCGTGATCGGGCGCATAGGCCCATGCCGATCTATACCCTGCCCCCCGCGCCCGAGGACATCGCCGACTTGGCCGACCGCGCGCTGTCCGCGATCCCCAAGGCGCTGCGCCAGCATGTGCGCGGCGTCTCGATCCTCGTGGAGGAGGTCGCCGACGACGAAACCCTGGGCGAGCTGGGCATCGACAACGCTTGGGAGTTGACCGGGCTGTATCGCGGGGTGCCGCTTGCGCAAAAGGAGGCGGGCGGGACGCCGCATGCGCCGGACCTGATCGTGCTGTATCGGGAGCCGATCCTGCTGGAATGGATCGAGACCGGAGAGGACCTGTTTCGCCTGGTCCGCAATGTCCTGATCCACGAGATCGCTCATCATTTCGGTTTCAGCGACGCCGATATCGCGGCGCTGGAGGCCGACCTGGACTAACGAAGCCTCCGAATTGCAACCGCCGGAAGTTCATTTTCTAAGCTCGTGGCGCGCTTAGGTCTTGTTAATACTTCGCGCTTAGGTTGCGCGCATGTTCGCCACAAACCCATTGCAGCCGCTCATGAACGATGTGGCGCCCGACCGCTGCACGCTCGAACACCCGTTGTTCAACCGGCTGGGCGAGATCGTGTTCCGCCCGGCCGAGGCCGACGGCGAACCGTCGCTGGTCATCCCGCTGGGCCGAAGCCGCGCCGTGCTGCCGTTGCTGTCGCTCCAGGCCGAGCTGCGCATCCCGAACGACTCACCCGATGGCCGCATGCTGGCGCTGATCGCCCGGTCGCTGGGCTTCGTTGCCGACTTGCGGCTCGACGAGCCCCTGCCGTTCGAGGTGCTCGGCGGCGCTGCGAGCTGGCAGCCGAGCGCGATGCACCAACAGGTGGCGGCATCGCGCATGAAGCTGCAGCTCATCAGCCAGCTCGGCGGCGACCATCCGACGGACTGGAGCAAGGCGGAGCCGAAGGCGGTGCTGGCCGCCGCCGCCGACCCCGCGACGTGGCAGCGGCTGCAGGACGCCCATGTCGAAGCGGCAGCGCGGCTCGATTTGTCGGATCCAGCGGAGGCGATGGCCCTGGCGAAGACCATCGCCTATGAGCTGGGCTTCGTGGAGGCGTTGCGGGACCGGCTGCTGCGCCGGGTGCTGCGCGTGATGGACCGGGTGCGGCATTTGGCGAGCACCCTGGCCAACAACCTCTCGGGGCTCGAACTCGTGTCGCGGGTCAAGCGCCTGACCAGCATTGCGATCGACAAGATCAATGCGCGCTTTGCCGAGGTCGACAGCCAAACGGAAATCGTGCTCGACACGCTGCGGCTGATGGACGATCGGCGCATCGTCATTCGCCAGCATCGGGACTGGCTGTATTGCAGCCTGCGCGGCTGGGAGCCGATCCTTGCCGCCTGGGAGGCGGCGAGCTTCAATTGGTGCGACAGTACTTGGCCGTTGCTCGGCCGCACCTACCGGTTTCTCGCCCCGCGCTTCATGCCGATGCAGGAGTGGCAACTCGCCGGCCGCCTCAAGTTGCTCGACGGCGCGCCGTCGACGCGGATGGTGTGGTGATCCGCGGACTTGGCCGCTACGACTGCAGCCCCCAGCGGCGCACCGTCCGGCGCTCGATGGTGCGGAACACCAGGTTCTCCACCGCGAGCCCGATTAGGATCACCGTCAGCAGCCCGGCGAACACCGCCGGGATGTCGAGCACGTTGCGGTTCTCGAAGATGAACCAGCCGAGCCCGCCCTTGCCCGACGACACGCCGAACACCAGCTCGGCCGCGATCAGCGTGCGCCAGGCAAACGCCCAGCCGACCTTCAGCCCCGTCAGGATGGAGGGGAACGCCGCCGGGACCAGCACGAGATACACATAGCGCAGCCCGCGCAGCTCGTAGTTGCGCCCGACCATGCGCAATGTCTGCGACACGCCGAGGAACCCGGCGTGGGTGTTGAGCGCCACCGCCCACAGCACCGAATGGATCAGCACGAACACCAGGCTGCCGGTGCCGAGGCCGAACCAGATCAAGGCGAGTGGTAGCAGCGCAATCGCCGGCAGCGGATTGAACATGGCCGTCATCGTCTCGAGGATGTCGGTGCCCAGCCGCGTGCTGATGGCCAGGATCGTGAGGGCCGCCGCCAGCAGGATGCCCGAGACATAGCCGATCAGCAGGATGCGCAGCGACGTCCAGGCGCGGGCCGGCAGCACGCCGTTGGCGATCTGGTCGCGCGCGGCCTCCAGCGTTTCGGACAGCGTGGGGAACAGCAGGGGATTGTCGAGGAACCGGGCATACAGCTCCCAAACCAGCGCGAGCACGATCAGGAACAATGTCTTGCGCAGCGGGCCGCTGTTCCACAGCCGCTCGGACAGCGGGAGCTGGCGCTCGACCTCGGGCTGACCCATGCCGGCGTCCATCGCACTGGCGGCGTAGACCAGGATGTCCGGCTCAGCCATGCGCGTCCTCCACGACGGGCGCGGCGAGGTCGGCCGCCTCGGCGCCGCGCTCGCTGAACAGCAGGTCATGGATGCGCGCCTCGAGGCGGGCGGCGCTGCCGTCCTCCGCCCGCACCCGGTCGACGCCGTCGATCTCGGCCCGCACGCGGCCGGGATGCGCCGAGAGCAGCAGGATGCGGGTGCCGACGCGTATGGCCTCGGCGATCGAGTGGGTGACGAACAGCACGGTGAAGCTCGTATCGGCCCAGAGCCGCAGCAATTCGTCCTGCATGCGCCGCCGGGTCAGCGCGTCGAGTGCGGCGAACGGTTCGTCCATCAGCAGGATGTCCGGCTCCATCGCCATTCCCCGCGCGATCGCGACCCGCTGCTTCATGCCGCCCGAGAGCGTGTGCGGCATGCTGTCGGCGAACTTGGTGAGGCCCACCTTGTCGATATAGGCGCCCGCGCGGGCCCGGGCCTCCCGGCGCGACATGCGGCGGGCGACAAGGAGCGGGAAGGCGACGTTCTCCCGCACCGTCTTCCACGGCATGAGCTGGTCGAACTCCTGGAACACCATCATGCGGTCGGCGCCGGGGCCGGTGACGCCGCGGCCCTTGATTTCGATCGTGCCCTCGTCCGGCAGCAGATAGCCGCCGACGGCCTTGAGCAGGGTGGACTTGCCGCAGCCGGACGGGCCCAGCACGACGTAGCGGTCGCCCTGCCGCACCTGGAAGCTGACCCGGTGCGTCGCCGTCACCAGCGAACTCGTTGTCTTGTATCGGAGCGTGACGCCGTTCACGTCCAGCAGCGGACCCGGCATCGCTAGTTGCCGCCGAGGTCGTTGGAGATCGGGAAGAAGTAGTCGGTCCAGGCGGACGGCTTGGTTTTAAGCAGGCCGATCCGGAACAGGTGCTCGGCGAACCGCATGGTGCCCTGCGGCTTGCTGCTGTAGTCGTCCATGCCGGGCTCCTGCATCATGGCCAGCAAATCGTCGGTGCTCAGGCGGTCGTTCGAGCCGCGGCGGTAGATCTCGATTGCCTCGCGCGGGTTGGCGCGGATGAACGCTTCCGCCTCGATCGTGGCGTCCTTGACCGCTTGGATCAGCTTGGGGTTGGCGTCCGCGAACTTGGTCGTGGCGAAGAACACGGCCACGGTCAACGGCGAACCCATGATGCGGTTGCTGTCGGTGATCACGTGCGCGCCCGGTACGGCCTTCAGGGTTTGGAACACGAACGGCGGGGCGGAGAAGTGCGAGGCGACCTCGTGCCGCGGGTTCATCAAGGCGATCATCGCGTCGGGGTGGCTCATCTGCACGGTGTTTCCGTCCAGCTTGTTCCAGTTCGCTGGGCCGAATTCTGCGGCGGCGGCGATCTGCAGCAGCACCGCCTGGGTCGACACGCGCACGGTTGGCAGGGCGATCTTGTCGATGTCGGTAAAGTCCCGCAACGTCCGCAGCCGCGGGTCGCGCGACACCAGCACCAGCGGCAGGGCGGAGGTCGCGGCGATGCCCTTCACCCCGCCGCGGGTGCGGTCCCATAGCAGCAGCATGTTGCCGGGGCCGGTGTTGACCACGTCGATGCTGCCGGCCAGCATCGCGTCGGTCGCGTTGCCGCCGCCGGCGAAGGTCAGCCACTCGACCGTGAGCCCCGGCGCGCCGAGGGCGGCGGCGTGCTTCTCGATAAGGTGTTGCTGCTCCATGACGTAGGTCGGCATATAGATGACGCTCGGCTGCCGCGTCACCTTCATGGACGTTGCCGCCTGCGCCCGCGCCGCGCAGGGCAAAACGAGCGCCAGCAGCACAGCCAGCCAGTGTCCGAATCGCATCCGACCTCCCTTTTGCGCCTCTGTTGTGCTCCTGGCGTGCGCGGCGCCCATTCAGGCAGGAAACTATCGATCGCGCCACCTGTCTTGTGACGGCCAGGGTTTAGCGATACGGCGTGTTACGGGTTTGGACGGAGGCAGGGTTGCGGGTTCTCGGCATCGGCGCGCGGATCGATCTGGGGGACCTGTACCTTACCCTTATGCGTGAGGGGCACGACGTGCGCGTTCATGCCGGCGACCCGTCCTATGCCGGCTGTTTTGCCGGGCTGCTCGACCCGGTGGCGGATTGGCGGGCCGAGCTCGATTGGGTCGGCCGCGACGGTCTCGTGCTGTTCGAGAAGGTCGGCCGCGGCGCCGAGCAAGACGCGTTGCGGGCGGCGGGCCATCAGGTGATCGGCGGCAGCGCCTTGGGCGACCGGCTGGAATATGACCGCGCGTTCGGCCAGGCGATGCTGCGCGACGCCGGTGTGCAGATCGCGCCGACCCATGCGTTCGACAGCCCGGCCGATGCGGCGGCGTGGCTGCGGCAGCACCCCGGCCGCATGGTGCTGAAACACGACAACAACGCGCGGGCGACGTTCGTGGGCGACCATCGGCAGGGTGCCGACGTGCTGTTTCAGCTCTCCCGCACGCCGCCGGGCCGCGTGATGCTGATGGAGCGGCTGGAAGGGGTCGAGGTCGGCATCGGCGCCTACTTCGACGGCCAGAAGTTCCTGCGGCCCGCCTGCATCGACTTCGAGCACAAGCGTTTTTTCCCCGGCGAAATCGGGGAAATGACCGGCGAGATGGGCACCTTGGCATCCTACGAGGGCGCCGGCGCGCTATTCGATGCGACCCTGGGGCGGATCGCGCCGCAACTCGCCGCCGCGCGCCATGTCGGTTACGTCAACCTCAACATGATCGCCAACGAGGCCGGGCTGTGGCCGTTGGAGTTCACCTGCCGCTTCGGCAACCCGGGCTTCGCCGTGCTGGCGCCGCTGCAGCGCGACGGCTGGGGCGACCTGCTCGCCCGCATGATGCGCGGCGATGCGACGGGATTTGCTGCCCTGCCGGGCTGGTCGATCGGCATTGTGCTGACGGTGCCCGGCTTCCCCGAGGAACTGCCCGGCGCGGACCCTGCTGCCGATCCGCCGATCTTCTTCCACGAACCGCCCGACGCGGCGGAGCTGTCGCACTACCATTTTTCCGACATGCGGCGGGACGATGGGCAGTTGTTCGCCCGGCGCCGCACCGGCTACGCCATGGTCGTGACCGGAACCGGCGAGACCGTGCAGCAGGCACAAGCGCGGGCCACGGCGCGGGCGTGCAACGTCATCATTCCCGGCCTGCGCTGGCGCAACGACATCGGCGACCGCTTCCTGGCCGGCGAGGGTGCGCGGCTGGCGCGGCTCGGCTGGCTGACACCGCTCGGACTCGCGGCGTGAGTTGCGACCAGGCGATCGCGGACTGCCTGGCCGCCCGGATCTCGCCGGAGGTCGCGGTGGCGCGCATGCTGCTGGCCGGTACCGCAACGGACGGAATTGTGGCCGGCCTCGCCCGGCACCGCTCGGGGGACGCACGCTGGGCGGCGATGGCGCGGCTGGTCGAGGGCCGGGCGACCGCGCTCGACCGGCTGGCGGCGGAGGTGCAGGCGACCGGCGCGCAGCACGACGCGTCCGGCGACGACGGCGTGGCGCGGATCGCGGCGTTCTTCGACCGGGCGGTGGCGCACTCGCCGGAGGCCAGCGTGGCGCTGTATTCGCTGGGCGACCCGGCGATCCTGGCGCAGGCCACCGCGGAAATCATCGATTGGCTGGAGGCGCATGCATTGCTGCGTCCCGATGCCGACGTGCTGGACCTCGGCTGCGGCATCGGCCGGGTCGCCGCTGCATTGGCGCCGCGCTGCCGCTCCGTGCTGGGGCTGGACGTTTCGGCCGGCATGGTCGCGGAGGCACGGCGGCGCAATGCAACGCTAGCCAATGCGCGCTTCGAGCAGACCGCCGGCCGCGACCTGGACGCCTTGCCCAGCGCGGCGTTCGACCTCGTGCTGGCAATCGACAGTTTTCCCTATATCGTTCAGGCCGGCCACAGTTTGGTGGATCGTCATGTCGCGGGTGCCGCGCGCGTACTGCGGCCGGATGGTGCGCTGGCGGTGCTGAACTTCTCATACCGCGGCGACCGGGCGACGGACTGCGCCGATGCCGCCGCTTTGGCCGGCGCGCACGGCCTGGCCCTGGAACAGGCCGGCACCGCACCGTTCAGCGTATGGGACGGCACGGCCTTCGTGCTCCGCCGCTGATCCGCTGGGCGGTCCTGCTGGCGCTGTTTGCCACGCCGGCATTGGCACAGGACCGGGCGGCGCTGATGCAGGCGCATCGCGGCGGGACCATGCGGCTGCTGGCCCACTCCGCCGCGGGCACGATCGACCCGCAGGTGAACTACACCGCGCAGTTCTGGCAGGTGTTCTCGATGGCGTATGACGGGCTGTTGGCCTTCCGGAAGGTGCCGGGCCCGCGCGGCAACGAGATCGTGGCAGACCTGGCCGAGGCCGTGCCCACGCCCACCGACGGCGGCCTGACCTGGCGGTTCCAACTGCGGCCGGACCTGCATTTCTCGACCGGCGCCCCGGTCCGCGCGAGCGACGTCGCCGCGTCGTTCCGCCGCCTGTTCCGCATCTCGTCCCCAACCGCGGACAGCTTCTATGGCGCGATCGAGGGCGCCCAGGCCTGCCTTCGCGTGCCCGCGTCCTGCGTGCTGGAGGGTGTCGTGCCCGATGACGCGGCCAACGCCGTCACCATCCGCCTGTCGCGGCCCGATCCGGAGTTCGCGCTGAAGCTCGCTTTGCCGCACGCCAGCGTGTTGCCGGCCGACACGCCGGACGCGGACACCGGCACCGTCCCGCTGCCCGGGACCGGCGCCTATCGCATCGTGCATTACGATCCCGGCGACACGCTGCGCCTGGTCCGCAACCCGCATTTCCGTGAGTGGAGCGCGGACGCCCAACCCGACGGCTATCCCGACGCGATCGACTACGATTTCGGGCTGGAGGACGAGGCCGAAGTCACCGCGATCCAGAATGGTCAGGCCGATTGGACCTTCGATGCGCCGCCCGCCGACCGGCTCGGCGAGCTCGGCGCGCGCTACGCGGCCCAGGTGCATCTAAATCCGGCGTTCGCATTGTGGTTCCTGCCGATGAACACGCGGCTACCGCCGTTCGACGACCTCCGGGTACGGCAGGCGCTCAACTTCGCCGTCGACCGCAGCGCGATCGTGAAGCTGTTCGGCGGCGAGCGCCTGGCGCAGCCGTCGTGCCAAATCCTGCCGCCGGGCCTGCCGGGCTATCGACCCTACTGCCCGTATCCGCTCGACCTACCCCGCGCCCGGCAATTGGTGGCCGAGAGCGGCACGGCCGGGCAAACCGTCACGCTGGTGATCGACGACAGTCCGGTCGCCCGCTCCATCGGCACCTACTTGCTGGACGTGCTGCACGACCTCGGCTTCGGGGCGCGCCTGCGCAGCTTGTCGAGCAACGTGCAGTTCACCTACATCCAGAACACCGGCAACCGGGTGCAGGCGAGCCTCACCACGTGGTATGCGGACTACCCTTCCGCCGCGAATTTCCTCGGCGGCATCTTCGGCTGCTCGGCCTTTCGCCCGGGGTCCGATGCATCCCCCAACATCTCCGGCTTCTGCGACCCGGCGTTGGACGCGCGGCTGCAGGCGGCATTGGCGCATGGCGACCAGGCTGGGCTCGCCACCGTCGATCGCGCCATGACCGACCAGGCGCCGGCGGTCATCCTGTTCAACCCGCGCTACATCGATTTCGTGGCCGCCCGGGTCGGCAATGTCGGCTACCACGAGCAATTCCGCTGGCTGATCGCGCAATCTTGGGTGCAGTAGGAGCTTGGGCCCAATGAGGATCGGGCCGTCCTTGCTGGCGGCCCCCGTGCTTGTGGCGATCGTGCTCGCCTGCTTGCTGGCGCCGCTCTATGCGTCGCGGGTCTCGCACACCGACCCGTTCCGCAGCAACGTGAACGGCACGGTCCTTGGCGCGGACGTGCTGGCGGAGAATACCGCCGGACTGGGCCTCGGCGTCACCCCGATCGGGCCGACCTGGCGCGGGGCCTACATGCTCGGCGCCGATACGCAGGGCCGGGACGTGGCGGCGCGGCTGCTGTATGGCGGGCGCACCTCGCTGCTGATCGCGACCTGTTCGACGGTGCTGTGCCTCGTGTTCGCGGCGGTATTGGGCGTGCTGTCCGGCTTCGTCGGCGGCGCGGTCGACACCGTGCTGGCCGGCCTGCTCGACCTGCTCTGGGCCTTCCCGGTCTATCTACTCGCAATCTCGCTCTCGATCGTGCTGATCAGCCAGGACCTGCGCATCGGCCCGCTGCTGGTCGGCGCCGACAGCCTCGCGTTGCCCATCCTCATCCTCGGCGTCGTCTACATCCCCTACGTCGCCCGGCCGATCCGCGCCCAGGTGCTGGCGCTGCGCCGGGCCGAGTTCATCGAGGCCGCCCATGCTACGGGCGGCGCGCCGCTGCACATCCTCCGCCGCCACGTACTGCCGCAAATCTGGCCCGGCCTGATCGGCTTCGCCCCCGTCGTCATGGCGATGGCGCTGCTGACCGAGGCCGCGCTGTCCGTGCTCTCCATCGGCGTGCAGGCCCCGGCGGCGAGCTGGGGCACGCTGATCGCCGACGGCCAGGCGTTGATCTACACGCGTCCCATGGTCGCCATCGCGCCGGGCATCGCCGTCGTGGTCACGGTGCTGGCGCTGAATGTGGTGGGCGAGGCGTGGCGCGCGGCGCTCGACATCCGCAAATGATCGTCCGGCTGATCCGCTCGCTGCTGGTCATGTTCGGCATCAGCGTCCTGGTGTTCCTGATCTTCTTCGCCACACCCGGCGCCGATCCGGCTGCGCGCCTGGCCGGCCGCGGCGCATCGGCCGAAGCACTGGCCGCGGTGCGCCACGACTACGGCCTGGACCGTCCGCTGCCGGTGCAATACGCCCTGCTGATGCAGCGCCTGTTCATCTCCGGCGACCTCACGTCGCAGGTGAACCGTGGTCAGCGCGTCGTGCCTGCGGTCCTGCAGGCGGCGCCGGTCACCTTGTCCCTCGCCGCCGGCGCCGCCGTGCTCTGGCTCGCGGCCGGCCTCGCCATCGGCCTGATCGCCGCCGCGCGCGAGGGCAGCGCATGGGACCGCGCGGTGACGGCGCTCGGCCTGGTCGGCATCTCCATCCCGGTGTTCTGGCTCGGGGAGGTGGTGAACCTCATCAGCCAAAGCCGCCTGCACGACACTTGGGCGTTCGCCTGGGTGCCGCCGCTCGGCTACACGCCGCTGCTGCGCGATCCCGCCGGCTGGGCGCGCGGCTTGGTGCTGCCGTGGATCACGCTCGCGCTGCTGTATGCCGGGGTCTATGGCCGGGTGCTGCGGTCGAGTCTCATTGAGGCCTACCGCCAGGACTACGTCCGCACCGCCCGCGCCAAGGGCATCAGCGAGGCCCGCGTGCTGCTGCGCCACGCGCTGCGGAATGCGCTGGTGGCGGTGCTGGCGCTGTTCGGCCTCGACATCGGCGCGTTGATCGGCGGCGGCACCTTGCTGACGGAGGTCGTGTTCGGCCTGCGCGGCATCGGCAAGCTGACCTACGACGCGCTGCAGAACCTCGATTTGCCGGTGGTGATGGCCACCGTGCTGTATGCGTCGTTTTTCGTCGTGCTGGCCAACGCCGTGGTCGACGGCGTGCAAGCGGCCCTCGATCCACGGCGGCGTTGATGGCATGCTGCGGCGTCGCCCTCCGGAGGCCGCTATGCCCATTCTAGGCCACGCCTTGCTCGATGCCCTCCATCAACACGGCGCGCGGGAACTGTTCGGCATTCCGGGCGACTTCGTGCTGCCGTTCTTCAAGGTCATCGAAGAGAGCGGCGTGCTGCCGTTCTACACCCTGAGCCACGAGCCAGCCGTAGGTTTCGCAGCCGACGCCGCCGCCCGGTTCCATGGCGCGATCTCGGTCGCCGTCGTGACCTGGGGCGCCGGCGCGTTCAACCTGGTGAACGCCGTCGCCGGCGCCTATGCCGAGCGGGTGCCCGTCGTCGTCGTCTCCGGCGCGCCGGGCGTGCACGAACGCGCCAGCGGATGGCGCCTGCACCACATGAGCCGCGAGATCGACACCCAGACCCGCATCTTCCGTGAGATCACCTGCGACCAGGCCGTGCTCGACGACCCGACCCATGCGCCCGCCGAGATCGCCCGCGTGCTGCGCAGCGCCCGGGAATACTCGCTGCCGGTCTATATCGAGCTGCCGCGCGATATGGTGGGCGTCGAGGTCGAGCCGGTGCCGACGCTGCCGCCCAGCCCCGTGCTGCCGGAAGCGCTGGACGAGGCCGCCGCCGAAATCCTGCAACGCCTCCGCAGCGCCGCCAGCCCCTGCATCATGGTGGACGTCGAGGTCCGCCGCTACGGCGTCGAGGCCAAGGTCGCCGAGTTGGCGGGCCGGCTGGGCATTCCCGTCGTCAGCACTTTCATGGGCCGCGGCTTGCTGTCCGGGCATCGGGACGTCGTGCGCGGCACCTATCTGGGCGCCGCCGGGCAGCCAGCGGTCACGGCGCTGGTCGAGCGATCGGACGCGTTGCTGCTACTCGGCGTCATCCTGTCCGACACCAACTTCGCCGTCAGCGAGCGCAAGATCGACATGCGCCGGGCAATGCTGGCGATCAACCGGCAGGTGCAGGTCGGGCACCATAGCTACCCGGATATTCCGATGGACGCATTGATCGATACGATGTTGGCGCAGACTGGGTTGGGCCAGGCTGGCGAGGGGCACGGCCGCCCGCCCTGCGCCATGCCGCCGGAGCATTTTCCCGAGGCGCTGCCGGCCGACGACGCACCAATCAGGCCGAGCGACATCGCCGCCGCCATCAACGACCTGTTCGCCCAGCACGGCCCGCTGCCGATCGCCGCCGACATCGGCGACTGCCTGTTCACGGCGATGGAGATCCGCAACACCGAGCTGGTTGCGCCGGGCTACTACGCCGGCATGGGCTATGGCGTGCCGGCGGGCCTGGGCGCCTGTGTCGCGGCGGGCAGGCGGCCATTGATCCTGGTCGGCGACGGCGCGTTCCAGATGACCGGGTTCGAGCTGGGGAACTGCCGCCGCTATGGCTGGGACCCGATCGTGATCGTGTTCAACAACGCATCGTGGGAGATGCTGCGGGTGTTCCAGCCCGAGAGCGCCTTCAACAACCTGGACGACTGGCGCTTCGCCGAGCTGGCCGGCCCGCTCGGCGGCGACGGCGTGCGGGTCGCGACCCGGCGCGAGTTGGCCGACGCCTTGGCCCGCGCCCATGCCACGCGCGGCCGCTTCCAACTGATCGAGGCCATGCTGCCCCGCGGCGAGACCTCCGACACGCTGGCCCGCTTTGTGGCCGGCTTCAAGGCGGCGCGCGAACGGCCTGCGACATAGAGAGGGGAAATATCCATGCATGAGGGCATCGGCCACGTCGCCGTCCTGGGCACCGGCACCATCGGCGCGAGCTGGGCGGCGTACTTCCTATCGCGCGGCCTGTCCGTCGCCGCCAGCGACCCGGCGCCGCACGCCGAGGGCTTCCTGCGCCACTTCGTCGAACAGGCTTGGCCGACCCTCGAACGCCTGGGCCTGCACGCCGACGCCGATCCCAGCCGCCTGCGCTTCACCTCCGACCCCGTCGACGCCGTCCAGGGCGCGGGATGGGTGCAGGAGAACGGGCCGGAGCGCATCGAGCTGAAGGTCGCATTGTTCGAGCAGATCAGCGCGGGGCTGCCCCCGGACGCCATCCTCGCCAGCAGCAGCTCGACCCTGCTGCCCACGGCGATGCAGGCGCGCACCCGCCATCCGGAGCGCCTGGTGCTGGGTCACCCGTTCAACCCGCCGCATCTGATCCCGCTGGTCGAGGTCGTCGGCGGCGAACGGACCTCGCCCGAGGCGGTGGACCGCGCCATGCGGTTCTACGCGGCCATCGGCAAGCACCCGATCCAGCTGATGAAGGAGATGCCCGGCCACGTCAGCAACCGGCTGCAGGCGGCGCTATGGCGGGAGGCGGCCTATTTGGTCGAGCAGGGCGTGGTCAGCGTGGCGGACGTGGACGCGGCGGTGAGCCAGGGGCCAGGCCTGCGTTGGGCGATCATGGGGCCGATCATGACCTACCATCTCGGCGGCGGCGCGGGGGGCTTGCGCTATTTGCTGGACCACATCCCCGTCGCCAAGCTGTGGCCGGACCTCGGCACGCCGGTCATGACGCCCGCCTTCGAGCAGGCGCTCATCGACGGCGTGCTGGCCGAGGCCGACGGCAAGCAAATTCCCGAGATGGCCGCTGACCGCGACCGCAAGCTGGCCGCGATCCTGGAGGGGGTGCGTTGATCAGCCCAGAACCCTCCGCACCTCCGCCCGGAGCGCCGGCAGCACGTCGGTGACGAACCAGGGATTGCGCTTCTCCCAAACCTCGGTGCGCCAGCTCGGGTGCGGCAACGGAAAGTATCCGGGCAAATATTGCGCAAAGTCCCGCACCCGGTCGGTCATCGCGCCCGGCCCCAATGCGTCGGCCTGG
>CAXTJW010000026.1:0-20390 GCA_964244305.1 uncultured Acetobacteraceae bacterium | reverse complement strand
TGGCTTTCCCCATTGCAAGCGGCGCCCCGTTCATCGGCGGGGCCGCGCCAGCCGGTCCACATAGACGGCGAGGATCACCACGGTGCCCGACGCGACGTATTGCCAGAAGGAGGGCACGTTCATCAGCGTCAGCCCATTCTGCAGGCCACCCAGGGTCAGGGCGCCGATCAGCGAACCCAAGGGGTTGCCGGTGCCGCCGAACAGGCTTGCGCCGCCAATGACGGCCGAGCCGATGGCCTGCAGCTCGAAACCGGTGCCGCCGATCGGCTCGGCGGCACCGATGCGGGCGATAAGCACAAACCCCGCCAAGCTCGAAAGCACGCCTGACAGGGTATAGACGATAATCTTCACGCGGTCGATGTTGATGCCGGACAGGCGTGCCGCTTCCTCGTTGCCGCCCACCGCGATAATCTGCTCTCCCAATGCGGTGAAGCGCACCAGAAAGAAAGCTGCCGCCGCTATCACGACCGCGAGCGCCACCGGCGTGGGAATGCCGAGGACATGGCCCGCGAAGACATCGCGGAACTCCGGCGGCAGGCCGTAGATCGGCTGCCCGTTGGTGTAGATCAGCGCCGCGCCCCGAAAGATGCTGAGGGTGCCAAGCGTCACGATGAAGTCGGGCAGCTTGAGCTTTGCGATCAGCGCGCCGTTGAGGATACCGCAGGCCAGCCCGACACCGACTCCAGCCGCGACGCCGGCATAAAGATTGTGGCTCATGACATCGGACGCCACCATGCTCGACAGGCCGGCGATCGACCCGACCGAAAGGTCGATGCCCCGAGTGATGATGACCAGCGTCATCCCCACCGCGATCACGGCGTTGATCGCCGATTGCAGCATGATGTCGATGAGGTTTGCCGGCTGATAGAAGCTGCTCGTCAGCACGGAGAACACGATGAACAGCGCGAAGCAGCCGATCAGGATACTGGCCTGGCGGAACACGTCACGGTCCAGCCGGGCACGGGGTTCCAGGGTCGGCGCCTTCTCGGTTTTGGCGGCGTCTTCCATCAGGCGTCACCATCAGCATTCGCGTGCCGCATCAGCGTCTCCTCGTCGAGGCGGTCGTTGTCGAGCATGCGGGTCAGCCGGCCCCGGCTGACGATGCCGATCCGGTTCGAAAGCAGCAGGAGTTCGGGAAGCTCAGACGAGATGACCAGGACGGCCGCACCGTCGGCGGCAAGGCGCCGCAGCAGCGCGTAGATTTCCGCCTTCGCGCCGACGTCGATGCCACGGGTTGGCTCGTCGAACATCAGCACCCGCGCGCCGGTCGCCAGCCAGCGCGCGATCACCACCTTCTGCTGGTTGCCGCCGGACAGGTTGGCGAGCGGCGTTGCGATGGTCGCCGGGCGGATCTGGAGTTCCGACACGTATCGCCGGATCTCGGCCCGGCGCCGTGCCCCGCGCAGCGCGCCGAAACGGGAGAAGCGCTTCTGGTTGGCAAGGCCGAAGTTCTGCTCGACCGACATCATCGGCACGATCGCGTGGCCTCGTCGGTCCTCCGGGATGAGGGCGACACCCGCCGCCATCGCGTGCGCCGGCTCCTTGATCACGACCGCCTTGCCGTCGATGTGGATTTCGCCGCCGGTCCGCTCGTCAACCCCGAACACGGCGCGCATGATCGCCGAACGCCCTGAGCCGACCAGGCCCGCAAGGCCGATGACCTCGCCGGGCCGAACGGACAGGTTAATGCCGTTCAGGCGGGACGTGGAGAGGTTCTTCAGCTCAAGTAAAGGCGCCCGCGCACGCGCCACCATGGCCGGCCGTTCTTCCATGGCGCGGGACAGCTCGCGCCCGGCCACCATTCCGTTGAGCTGCGCGTCGGTGTGGGCCGCCGTCGCGTCGCTTGCCACCACCCGGCCGTCGCGCATCACAGTGAAACGGTCGGAGATGGCGCGGATCTCCCCCATCCGGTGAGAAATGTAGATGATGGCCTTGCCTTCGTCCCGGAGATCTCGGATCACCTTGAACAGCCCGTCGCGCTCGGACGGCGTCAGGCTGGAGGTCGGCTCGTCGAAGGCGATGATGCGGCCGCCGCGTGCGAGCGTGCGGCTGATTTCCACGAGCTGGCGGTCGGCCATGCCGAGGTTCGAGACAGGCGTGTCAACCTTGAGGTGAGGGGCAAGCCGGCGGAGGATCCCGGTCGCCGCCGCGCGGTGACGCCGTCGGGGCACCACGCCCAGCCCCGTGGTCTGGCCGAGAAAGATGTTCTGTGCCACGTCGAGCTGCGGAACGAGGCTAAGCTCTTGGCTGACGAGGCCGATGCCGAGTGACAGCGCATGGCGTGGCCCTTCGATCCCGACCGTGCCCAGCGTGTCGATCGCGATGGTGCCGGCGTCAGGCTGCACGATCCCGAACAGCACCTTCATCAGCGTGGACTTGCCGGCCCCGTTCTCGCCGAGAAGGGCGTGGATCTCACCGCTTCCCAGCATCAGATCCACCCCATCCAGCACGCGGACACGGCCGAACGCCTTGGATATGCCCTGCATGCGAAGCATAGGGGGTGAGCCCGCCGCACCCCCCATCGTCGGCATGACGTTCACATCGGCACGCCTAATCGATCTGCGGATCGGGGTAATTGGCGATATTGCCCTTGGTTAGGACGGCGGCGGGCGAGACGACCCATGCTGGGATCGGCTGGCAGCCCAGCAGCCGCAGCGCCATGTCGACGCCAAGCCGCCCTTCCTCGACCGGGAACTCGGCGATGGTGGCGCGCATCGCACCGGTCCGGACCGACTTCTTGGCTTCCCGGATGCCGTCGGTGCCGACCACGGCGACCTTGTCGGCGCTGCCGGCGTTCTTGACGGCCTCGAACACACCGAGCGCCATTCCGTCGTTGTTGGCATAGATGCCGACGAGGTCAGGATGCTGGCGCAGGATGTTGCTGGTCGCGTTAAGGGCGGTCAGGCGGTCCCAATTGCCGGGCTGGCTCGCAACGAGCTGCAGGCCGGGGTAGGTCTTGAGCTGCTCCTTGAAGCCCTGGATGCGCAGGCGGGCGTTTGGCGACCCGGCGACACCCTCGATCTGCGCGAGCTTGCCGCCGCCCGGGTAAGCCTCGTGAAGGAAGTCTGCCGCGTTGGCGCCGATCTTCACCTGGTCGGTCCCGACATAGACGTTGGCGCCCGGCGTGCGCGCGTCGTCGATGATGATGGTCGGAATGTTGGCGGCCTGGGCGGCCTTGATCACCGGCACGAGGTTCGAGTCCGATTGCGGCGACAGGAGCAACGCATCGGGCTTTTGCAACACGACGGTCTGGGCAAGGTTGAGCTGCTCGACCATCGAGGCTTCGTCCTTCGCGGCTTGGACGTCTACCTTGATGTTGTACTTGCCGGCCTCGCTCTTCACCCCGGCCGCCACGTCCTGCCAGAACTCGTTGATCAACGTCTTGGTCACGTAGGCGAAGCGCAGCTCCTTGTTCGGCTTCGGAACTGGACCGAACTGGCTCTCGATCGCGGTGCTCTCGATCTTGTCGGCCACGGTCGCGGGGACTGGGCAGCTTTCGGCCGCCTGCGCCCCGGCGCAACCCAGCAGCACAGCCAATGCCAGCGCTGTTACAGGCAAGCTTTGCTCATGTGTTGTCATGTCGTGTCCTCCGTTGATGTTGTGCCGGGTGTTCGCCGAAACGGCTCCTGGCATCCCGAATTTCTCTTTTTAGATTGGCGATATTATACTTGACATACCCAGCGGTCGGAGGTAGCTTTTGGTCATAGGAGAGACCGATGGCCCAGTCCGTTCTAAGCGCTCCGCAGTTCCACGACGAGACCGCAGCATACGCCTTTGTCGAGGCGCGTGTCTGGCCGAATGGCCCAGTGTGCCCGCATTGTGGTTCCTGCGAGCGGATCGGCAAGATGGGCGGCAAGAGCACCCGGATCGGCCTGTATAAGTGTTACGCTTGCCGCCAGCCGTTCACCGTCAAAGTCGGCACCGTGTTTGAGGCCAGCCACGTTGAACTGAAACTCTGGCTGCAAGCGATGCACCTGATGTGCGCGAGCAAGAAGGGGATCAGCAGCAACCAGCTTCACCGCACCTTGGGCGTCACGCTGAAAACTGCATGGTTCATGTCGCACCGCATCCGCGAGGCGATGACTACGGTTGGCATGGAGCCTATGGGCGGTCCCGGTGCCATCGTCGAAATTGACGAGACTTTCATCGGCCAGAAAGAGGACATGCTGAAGCAACGCGGTTACGCCCACAAGCACGCCGTTATGACTTTGGTCGAGCGTGGCAAGGGCGCGCGGTCCTTCCATGTTTCGGGAACTGCGGCAGCGAACCTCCTGCCCATCATCAAGGCGCATGTCGCATCCGGCACTCACGTTATGACCGACGAGGCCGGTCAATATGCGCAACTCGGCAAGCACTTCGCCTCACATGAGTTCGTTCGCCATGGCGCGGGCGAATACGGGCGCGGCATTGTTCATAGCAACACCGTCGAGGGTTTCTACAGCGTGTTCAAGCGCGGCATGAAGGGCGTCTATCAGCACTGCTCCGAGAAGCACTTGCATCGCTACGTAACCGAATTCGATTTCCGATACAGCAACCGGATTAGGCTGGGCGTGGATGACAGCGCCCGCACCGATCAGGCCATCAAGGGCATTGCCGGCAAGCGGCTGACCTATCGAACGTCTAACCGGCAAGTAGGCGCATGTGTAGCGCCGCGACCTTGGCATCCCCTGAAATCGTCAGATAGCACGACAAATAGAAGTTAGAGAATGCCCGAACCGGACGAAGAGCAGCCGTTGCTAAATCCGCCTGGAAGCCCTTTTAGAGCTATTCCAAATGTTATTCGACAGTTCACAAAGTCAGGACCGACTGCCACATGGGCAGCAATCGTGACGGTTGTAAGTTTACCGGCCTTTATCACGTCTTATCACACCGGAGACATCAAGTTTGTTTATGCAGGCATTTTTATAATGGTGCTCTTCCTCGTTGGCCTTCCGTACGTTTTATGGGTGCGCAGTGAGCATGAGAACAAAGCTTTGAGCGCGGCTAACGTTGCTAAATTGGAGGCAAGACGCGCGACTCGCGCGCAAGTGAGTCGACATTGTCAACCTGATAGGGGAAGCTGACGTAGTTGTGATTTGTCTTTGACGATCTGTTCCAAAAACGAGAATTTTAGGAATGTATTAAAATGAGCTTCGGTCTGGACCTCACCAGTTTAGGGCCGAGTGTTGCGATTTTGGCAGCACTAGGGATTGCCGTAATAGTGAATGCTCACTCGGCTTACGCTTATCAAAATAAGCGACGCCAATGCGTTAATTTGGCGAAAGACTTATTTAAAATTCATTTTGAAACAATAAGTAAGATTGATGAAGCCCTGCCGGCCAACTATCGGAAACTTTTTGACTCATTGGCTGAACACATTAACGATCGCAAATTGGCTAAACAATTAGGTGAAACACTTCTAAATGACCCGTTTCCAGAACCGACTTCCAGTTTTGATTTGGATGGCATTCGGGCTGAAGTAATCTCGGGCATGGCGATCGCACTCAAGTCTGGAGTGCTAGGAATGCTATACAGGTGGCCGGAGACTGATGGAATGGGCGCACAGCTTTCGGCAAAGTGGGATTTAGTTCCAAGTCAATCGAGGTCAGACGAGACATTGTTGTCGAAAATCAACAGCAGCATAACGATTAATCTGTGGCCAAGCTTCAACTCAGCGAAGGTTGCGTGACTGATAAGAACGTTAACGGGTTAACAGAAAATGCCAGCACGTAAGCCAAGGTCGGATGAAAAGCCGCAATCCGAGCGGTTCATAGAAACCGCTCGCGAAATCGGCGCAGATGAGACGCCGGAGACATTTGAACATGTGTTTAATAAGATTGTCGGTCATCCTCCCGCTGTTCTGGGTTTTAATCCTTCAGGCAACAAAGCATCGGCAACCAATCGTGAGAAGAGTTCAGCATCCAAGAAAAAGCTTGGGTAAGATCGCTTCATAGCAGAAAGGGAGCCGGCTTTGACGAGCACAACATGCTCGCCAGCACTTCCAGAGACCTTTTGCTCTAAGTTAGTGTAGTCCGCATTGGCCTTTTGAGATTCATTCCATGCGAATGTCTGCCATGAAATATTGGATTGATTGAAGCTGAGATGTAGTAGGTAGTATGCCATTTTGGTGCTAACTCCTTGATCGTGAGTTGCCCGAAGCGCATGTCTGAAGCCATTTAAAACCTGCAAAGCATCAAGCTCTGCTTCAAGCCCTCGCAATTCCGTCTGTAATTCCATATCGCTGTCTGGAGTTCCCGGTACGCGTGGAAACCCTTCTCGCGCAGCGATCGCAGACCCCATAAGCGCAAAGAAGCGTTGCCAATTTTGGTCACCTTTGTTCGCCTTTAGAGCTTGGTTGGTAAAAATGTCCACGGTCTCCAAGGCTGTGGCCCATGCATGTTGATGCAGGGAGCGTAGCTGCATCTCGATCCGCAGCTTGTCCCATGCATGGTTAGGGTTTGTGCCGACATATCGAAATATTAAGTGAATGCCTCGATAGCCATCCGGCTTCGGAGTAACAAGGTAATCTTTTCCTTGACCGACAGGAGTATGAAGCCACTGATTAGTTGGACCTTTTTGATATGCTTTTGCCAGACGGTACACTTCAGCAGGCGTAGATAAAACAGCACGACAGCCGCCAATATCCTGCATTTGAGCCAACTCCATAGTCGAAGTCTGGTCTCGACTGAGTTTTTTGACAATTGACTCAAAACGCTTGAGACGCTGGCTAACCAACGCATTTGGATCAATCTTCCGCGCTCGCTGCCTAAGATTTGTCTGAAAACAGTTAAGCGGGTAACTGTGTGCAGAACGCCAATTATTGATCACTCCAATTGAGTGTATATATTCCTCAATATTTTTGTCCTCGACGGGGCGAATGATTGCAGCGCCCGCTTTGTCAACTTGGTTTCTGGAGTAATCTGGTTTAGCCCATTCCATATCAGCCGGAAGCCGGAACTTCCCTCCCATCCATCTAGCCGGGAGACTCCGGACCAGAGCGTTCATCTTAGTGCGATTCGCTTGGGTACGCGAAGTACAATATCGCCTTTAGATTGGCAAGGCGGGACGGCGGCCATCACGCAACCGAAGCCGATGTGGTGCAGTCGATCGCACCTGTGGGTCTGGTTGGCGCGGTGACAGCCCATGGCGGGCGCCGTACGACGATGATCTCCCCCTAAACCTGTTCGGGTTTGTTGCCCGATTGCCGTTGAGCTTCTGAAAACGTCAGCGGGCAGCTCGCACCGTCCTGACGTTTGAAGACTAGAGCATCAATTCTGTTAAGTGCAATTTAGCTGCATTGCATCACGCATTAGGTAAGCTTAACGATTATGCTCATTATAACGAGGTGGCGAACAACCGATGCAGCTTCCGATCCGTGCCATCTGCGTCTTCCATGCTGCAGCCAAGGCGGGCAGCATCACCAAGGCGGCGGCCGCACTCAGCGTTACGCCCTCCGCCGTCAGCCAGCAGGTCCAATTGCTTGAGGTGCAGCTTGGGACCTCGCTGATGATCAAGGTCGGCCGCCACATCGCGTTGACGGAGGCCGGCGAGCGGTACTTCGCCTCGATCACGGACGAGATCGAGCGGATTGCAGAAGCCACCAGCCTCATCCGCGGTTTCCGGTCAACCATGGCGCTGAACGTAAGGGCAACGCCGACCTTGTCGAACAAGTGGCTGCTGCCTCGCCTCGCGTCTTTTCTTGAGTTCCATCCCGATATGGAAGTGCGGCTGGATGGGACCAACGAGCCGACGGACTTCGAGCGCGAGTCGGTTGATATCGAGATCCGGCACGGCGACGGCCGCTGGCCCGGGCTGTTTGTCGAAGGATTGGCCGAAGAGCAGTTCTGGCCGGTCTGCGCGCCGGGCTACGCCGGCCCATACAGCCTCGACCCGTCCGATCTGCCCGGCCGCCGCCTCATTCACTCGGTGAAGTCGCAGGTTCAGTGGACCCGGTGGTTTTCCCTCGCCGGCGCCGACATGCCCGGCGCCTGGCGCAAGGTGCTGTTCGATCGCAGCCACATGGCAATTGATGCGGCAACGGGCGGCATGGGCATCGCACTGGAAAGCACGCTGATGACTGAGCGTGAGACCGAACGAGGCGTCTTGGTTTGTCCCGTCCGCAGCGCGCCCGAAATCCGCCTCGTGACGCAGTGGGTCGTATGCCCCCGCGATCACCTGCGGCAAAGGAAGGTGCGACTATTCCTGGATTGGCTACGGCTGGAACGGGACGCTTGGCAGGCCCGGCAGGTCGCTGGACGGGAAGTTGGCCAAAGCGGAGCGAGTGCGGGCCAGCAAGACGCCGTATGACCTCGGCGCGTTTTAGAACCGGGCGGGATCAACGGTACCCTGGCCGGCCGCGCTGGCATAAGCGGCCTCGACAAGGGCAGTGCTCCTGAGATTATCCCGGCCCGACGTATCGGGCTCGCGGCCGGCGCGGAGGCAATCTACCCAGTGCTGCTGGGGTGCCAGCACGCTGTCTTGCACGCCGTGCCAGGGCTTGCTGGCCCAAGGCAACATCGGCGGCGACGCATCGAACTCCCGCGTACCCGCCGCCGAGGTAATCGTCATGCTTTAGCCTTGGGATAAGCGGATTGAGCCCAGGCCGCCGTCCACCTCAATCATTGTCTCGGGAAACGGGTCGGGGGCACGTTTCGTGGCTTAGGATACGCGGCATAGCGGCCAAGGCGACCATAGAGGGGTAGGTTCGGGATCTCCCGCCATAGTGGGCGGCGTTGCGGCAGCCCTTGCCCCAGCGCCGGTCGAGGTGCTCGGCGTGACGATCAACGGCGCTGCCGCGGGGCTGCTGACGCCAGGTCGGCAGCTGTCCTGACCTCCCCCACCCCCGCACGGTTTGGCGGTTGACACCAACTGCGCGTGTGATGCGGCGCGACGACCAGTTCTGGCCATTGAGCGCCATCGCCTCGTTGAACCGGTCGCGCCGGACAGCGTGCCGGTCAGAGGCATGCGGTTCAGCTGCAGGGTTCAAGGACGCGTCGGGCACCGGTTGCGTGTCCTGCCCGTCTGCTCCAGCCGTGTCCGCTGCCGCGCGCAGGTCACCATGGTGCCGGTCAAGCACTCTGGCCAGGGCGTCGCCGAGGTTGCGCAGAAGGTGCCACCGGTCTGTGACCTGGGCGGCCTCGGGCGCGCCGTTGCGAACCCCTTCGGCGTAAGCACCGGCGCGGTCATGCGCGACGACGTCGACGCCGGGGCAGACCTGCGCTCAAAGCTGCACCACAAGAAGCCGGCTGGCGGCGATCGGCCCTCACTTGCGCATTGACCCGCATGGCCAGAGGTGCTTCGTGTAAGGCCTTTGCAATGCGGCATGGTCGCCAAGCCGATGGACCATCAAAGGTATTATGCCCGGACGTTCCTCGGCCTGTTCAGGTTAGGGGACGCCGCATTTTGCCAGCATCGGCAGTCTAGGGGAAAAGCGTGATGAGAGCTTGTCTTAAAGTGACCGCGTGCCTTGTCGGCACGGCGGTTCTGGCGGCAGCGGCGGCCCGCGCGGCCGATGCGCCGACGATCATCACTGTCGTGAAGCTGTCCGGCGTGCCCTGGTTCGACCGGATGGAGCAGGGCGTCAAGAAGTATGCGGCCGACACCGGGACGCTGGCCTCGCAGGTCGGCCCAGCCAAGGGCGACGTGCAGCTCCAGGTCCAGCTTCTCGAGGACACGATCGCCAAGAGACCCACGGCGATCGCCGTCGTGCCGCTGTCTCCCGAGGCGGTGGAGCCGATCCTGGAGAAGGCGCGCGGCGAGGGCATCAAGGTCGTCACCCACGAGGCATCCTCGATCCAGAATGCTTCCTACGATATCGAGGCGTTCCAGAACGCCGCCTATGGCGACCATTTGATGGACCACCTCGCCTCCTGCATGAAGGGTACGGGCCAGTATGCCGTGTTCGTCGCCAACCTGACCTCCAAGACCCATAACGAATGGGTCGATGCGGCGGTCGCGCGGCAGAAGGAGAAGTATCCGGGTATGGAGCTGGTCGGCTCCAAGAACGAAAGCAACGACGACCAGCAGAAGTCGCACGATAAGGCGCTCGAGCTGTTGCGAGCCTACCCGAAGCTCAAGGGGTTCCAGGGCAGCTCCTCGCTCGACGTGCCGGGCATCGGCCAAGCCGTCGACGAGCGCGGCCTGCAGGGCAAGGTCTGCGTCATCGGCACCGGGCTGCCGTCGCAGAACGCGCAGTACCTCGAGGACGACGCGATCACCATGATCTCGTTCTGGGACCCGGCCGACGCCGGCTATGCCATGAACAAGGTCGCGCGCATGGTCGTCGACGGCAAGGTAGTGCATGACGGCGACAATCTCGGCGTTCCCGGCTACGAGAAGGTGTCGGTCAAGGGACGGGTGATCTATGGCCAGGCCTGGGTCGACGTCACCAAGGACAATGCAGCCAAGTATCCATTTTGAGCCGTGGGCGAGAGGCCGTGACGCGGCATGACTGACACCATTGCGCTGGAACGGGTTTGCAAGTCGTTCGGCGGCGTCCTCTCACTCGACGACGTAAGCCTGTCGTTCCATCCCGGCGAGGCGGTCGCGCTCGCCGGCGAGAACGGCAGCGGCAAGTCCACCCTGATCAAGATCCTGTCCGGCGCGCACGCCGCCACCTCGGGCGCGATCGTCATTGACGGGCGCCGCGCGGGGGCGTTGCGTCCGATTGATGCCCTGATCGCGGGCATTCATGTGATCTACCAGGACTTCTCGCTCTTCCCGAACCTATCGGTCGCGGAGAACGTCGCCTTCGGCCACCAGCTGACGGGCGGGCGGCGTTGGCTGCGGCGCGCGGAAATGCGCCGCCTCGCCGCCGGGGCGCTGGAGCGGATGCAGGTGTCGCTGGACCCAAGCGCGCTTGTGGCCGACCAGCCTGTCGCGGCCAAGCAGCTCATCGCCATCGCGCGGGCCCTGGTGGACAACGCGCGGCTGATCGTCATGGATGAGCCAACCACCGCCCTGACGGAGGCGGAAGTGCGGACGCTGCTGTCGATCATTGTCCGGCTCAAGGCGGCCGGCGTCAGCGTCGTCTTCGTCAGCCACAAGCTGCAGGAGCTGTTTTCGGTCTGCGACCGCGTGGTGGTGCTCCGCAACGGCCGGAAGGTTGCGGAGGGACCGGTGGCGGAATTCACGCCAGCCTCGCTCACGCGCCACATGACCGGCCGGGATGTCCCCGAGGTGCGCCATGCGCTGCCCGAGGAAGGGCTTGGGCCGATCGTGCTCCGGGTGGACCGGCTGTCCCGCCAGGACCGGTTCTCGGACGTTTCCTTCAGCCTGCGCGCGGGCGAGGTGCTCGGCGTCGCCGGCCTGCTGGGATCGGGGCGCACCGAGCTTGCCAAGGCGGTCTTCGGCCTGGGCGCCGCCGATGGCGGTTCGATCGAGGTGGCGGGCGCCGCCGTGCGCATCGCTTCGCCGCAGGCGGCGATCCGGCACGGCATCGGCTACGTGCCGGAAGATCGTCTGACCGAGGGGCTGTTCTTCGGCCAGTCGGTGGCGCGGAACGTGGAGGCCGGGCTGTTCGACCGCTTCAAGGGCACGTTCGGGCGGTTGCGGACCCGCGCGCTGGGCGAGGCCGTCACGGGCTGGCTCGACCGGCTCAGGGTCAAAGGCCGCCCGGCGGCGGCGATCCAGTCCCTGTCGGGCGGCAACCAGCAACGGGTCGTGCTGGCGCGCTGGCTGGCGCAAGGCCCCAGGATACTGATCCTCAACGGGCCCAGCGTCGGCGTGGACGTGGGCTCCAAGGCCGACATCCACCGCATCATCGCCGACACGTCGCGGACGGGGCTGGCGACGCTGCTGATCTCGGACGACCTAAGCGAGCTGGTCTCATGCTGCAACCGGGTCCTGGTCATGAAGCGCGGCAGGGTCACCGGACAGGTCGACGGGCCGGCCTTGTCCGAGGACGCGCTGGCGGCCGCGTTGGCAGAATAGGGCGTAACCAATGAGAGCCTTGCTCAGGCGCGACGACACGCTGACGGCGGCGCTCCTCGTCGGCTTTTGCCTTGCGACCAGCCTGGTCAATCCCGGCTTCGCCTCCGTCGGCACGGTGTTCGACCTCGTGCGAACCGCGCTCGTGCCCGGCATCCTCGCGATGGGGGTGCACATCGTGCTGGTGTCCGGCGGCATCGACGTGTCCTTCACCGCGATCGCCGCAGTCGCGATGTATGGCGGCGTAAAGGCCGTGACCCTGCTGGGGCTGGGCGACCACGTCGCCGCCGTGTTCGCGGCGGCCATGGTGATCGGCACGCTGCTCGGCTGCGTGAACGCCTTTTTCATCGCCAACCTGCGCCTGCCGACCCTAATCGTCACGCTTGGCACGCTCAGCGTGTTCCGCGGCGTGCTGCTGACGTTCGTGGGCACTAGCCTGATCTACACCCTGCCGGCCGGCATGCGGGCCTTCGCGCGCTCCAGCCTGCTGAAGATGGATGCCGGCGACGGCTCGGTCTATGCGCTGCCGACCGCATTCCTCGTCCTCGTGCTGACCGTCGCCGGCACCTGGCTGCTACTGAACCGCTCGATCCTGGGCCGGTGCATCTTCGCCCTGGGCGGCTCCGCCGTGTCGGCGGATCGGATCGGCGTCAACGTCGCCGTCGTCCAGTATTTCGTCTATGCCGTCGTTGGGCTGCTGGCGGGCGCCGCCGGCGTGGTCCATGCCTCGCTCAACCGCGTCGCCAACCCGTTCGACCTCGTTGGGCTGGAACTGTCCGTCATCGCCGCGGTCGTGCTGGGCGGCGCCCGCATCACCGGCGGCCATGGCACGATCACCGGCACCCTACTCGGCGTGGCGCTCATCGCGGTGATGAACAACACGCTGATCCTATGGGGCATCCCGTCAACGTGGCAGAACGTCGTCGTCGGGCTGCTGATCCTGATCGGCACCGGCGCACCGGCGCTTCGCCACCGCAGCCGCGCGCGTGCGGCATGAGCGGCATCCCTACCCGGCAGCCCGTGCGGCCGCAGCCTCGCGTGCCCGCCCCACGCGCTGGCCTGGGCGCTTGGACGGTATGGCTGCGCGACTCCGACCTGACGCGGCTGGCGGTCATCGACATCGTGGTGTTCGCCGCCATGAGCCTTGCCGTACCGGGGCTGTTCCTGTCGCGCGGCAACCTCCTCTCGATGGCGGTGCAGTTCCCGGGCTACGGACTGCTGGCGCTGGCGATGGCGGCACCGATGATCACCGGCGGCATCGACCTGTCGATCATCTCGCTGTCGAACCTCTCGGCGATCCTGGCGGCGCTGACGATGCGCTCGTTTGCCGGCTCCGGCACCTCTGTGTCGAGCGTCACGGTCGTGATCCTGTCGGTCGCGTTGGCGCTGGCGGTGGGCGCCGCAGGCGGCCTGCTGAACGGCTTGATCATCTCCTCGATCGGTGTCACGCCGATCTTGGCGACATTGGCGACGGGGCTGGTGTTTTCCGGCGTCGCCGTGGTCCTGACCGGCGGCACCGCGATCTTCGGCCTGCCCGCCGCCTTCAGCTGGATCGGCAACGGCGGCATCGCCGGCCTGCCGGTGCCGGTTGTCGTCTTCGCGCTGGCCGCCGCCCTGCTGGCGGCGATCCTGTCTCGGACCGCGTTCGGCGCCAAGGCCTACCTACTGGGCGCCAACGCCGTAGCGTCGGCTTACGCCGGCATCGACACGCGGACGGTGCTGCTCAAGACCTACGCCACCAGCGGCATTTGTGCCGCCACCGCCGGGCTGATCATCGCGGCGCGCGCCAACTCCGCCAAGGCGGACTACGGCAGCGCCTACCTGCTGCTTTCGATCCTGATCTGCGTGCTGGCCGGCATCAGCCCGTTCGGCGGCTCCGGCCGCGTCGCCGGCATCGTGCTGGCGGTGCTGGCTCTGCAATTCCTCTCAAGCGGCCTTAACCTGATGGGAGTGAACACGTTCGCCACCGAGCTGGTCTGGGGAGCCGTGCTGCTGCTGGCGATGGTGCTCAACCAGCGACGGTTGACGTCGCGAGGCTGACCGGGCCGACCACGCTGGGGCCGGCAAGGGCAGCGCCACGCCCCGGCCCGTCGCTGATCCGGCTCACCCCGGAAGTGGTGCATGACCGCACGGATCCGATCGATGCTGATCTGGGCATCCCCGGCTTTGCCGTTCCAAATGCGCCAGTGCAGCCGCTCGACCTCCTCGACGATCACCGGCGTCGGCGAGGTTACGCCGCAGGCCAGGGCAGCCGTCGGTGAAGGCGGTCAATGCCGTGTCCCCGGTGTTCCCAGCGGCGTCGAGACTGCGGCGGATCAGTGCCTGGAGGTCGGTATCGGCTTTGGCGACGGCGCCGAAAACCTGGCGGCCACCAGCCTGCATTTCGACGTTGCCGACCCGCATCTGCAAGTGCCGCTCGCCGTCCTTGCAGCTGCGGATAAACGTCGAATCCAAGGTCACAACGATCGTCGAAGCCGTCGTTTCCGGCCTGATTGTAGCGTACTCACCCAGAGCCTGGCCGACTTTCAGGGTATGGCGGCGCAAGGTCCCATGACGCTTTCCCACGTCGACCGGAAATATCTGCCGCAACACATCCGCGGCCGTCCGGTAGGTCATCAAGGCGCAGAGATGCGCCTGAAGCCGGTCCAGTTCGGGTGTCGATCGGCAATGCGCCGGCCAAGCAAGGCCAGCCTCCATCCCGCCAGACGCGGGGCAGCGGAAGCGGGGAAGCCGCACCGTGACCCGGCCGAACAGCGTCGCGACCGCATGGTCCCTGGCCTGCGCGGCGACGATCACCTGTTGAACACGCGCCAGCAACCGCTTCGCGTCGGCCAAGGTCAGACCCAGATCAGCGATATCGCGGAGGTCATCGGGCCGGTTGATCTCCATGACGTCCATGCACGGCCCCGCGCCCTCAACCCCGATCTTCACCAACCTCAACATCCAAGCCAAGCATCCACCCTCGGCCAGGGAACAAACGCGAAGATAGCCACCTGGCCGCCGCACCCCCAATCTTGCGGCGGTCCCCTTGCGAGAGGTGGTTGATGCGGGTAGGCGGGCGGGATGACGACACCTGCCTGCCCGAGCTACGCCGGCTACCAGCCCATCGGCGTCATCCTCGTCACCGCCCGCATCAAGCGCGCGGCGCTCGCGCACGGCCTGGCCTGCTACCCCGGCGGCGGCACCGTCGATGGCGTGCACGGCGACCACGTCGTGCTGGCACCGCCCTACGTCATCTCGCCCGACGAAATCGAACTGGTCGTGGACCGTCTGGACGGCGCCATCGCCGATGCGCTCTCCAGCCTGCCGGGGCGCGCCGCGGCATGACCGATCCCATCACCATCGCCGTCCTGCAAAGCCGGCTGAACGCCATCGCCGAGGAGATGGGCGAGGCGATGCTGCGCACCTCCTACTCGCAAATCCTCAACTCGTCGCGCGACTTCTCGATCGCGGTCGTGGACGCCGGCTGCCGCCTGGTGGCGCAGGCCGACCACATCCCGGTGCACGTGGGCGCGATGCCCTGGGCCGCACGCGCCGTCGCGGACGCCTTCCCCGACCCGGCGCCGGGCGACGTGTACCTGCTGAACGACCCCTACCATGGCGGCAGCCACCTGCCGGACCTGACGGCGCTGATGCCGGTGTTCGCCGAGGGCACCCTGCAGTTCTGGTCCGTAGTGCGGGGGCACCAGAGCGACATCGGCGGCTCCACCCATGGCGGCTACAACCCCGCCGCTACCGACATCTGGCAGGAGGGGCTGCGCGTGCCGCCGATCCGCCTCACCGAGGGCGGCGTGGTGCGGGAGGACCTGGTTGCCATGCTGGCCGCCAACACCCGCAACGCCCGGGACTTCCGCGGCGACCTGGCGGCCATGATCGGTGCGGCGCGCCTGGGCACGCAGCGCCTGGCCGCGGTGCTGGACGACGCCGGGGCAGACGTGTTGCGCGCCTCGGTTGACGCCATGCTGGACGCTGCCGAGCGCCATGCCCGCGGCATCGTCGCGGCCTGGCGGGACGGCGCGTATGACGGCGTGGCGCTGCTGGACGACGACGGCCATGGGGCCAGCGACATCGCAATCCGCGCGCGCGTCACGGTGGCCGGCAGCGACGTGACGGTGGACCTGACCGGGTCCGACCCGCAGGTGGCAGGGTTCGTCAACTCGTCGCATGCCAACATGCAGTCCGCGGTGGCCATGGCGTTCGCCTACTTGCTCGACCCCGACTGCGCCCGCAACGACGGCGCGTTCCGTCCGCTCCGAGTGATAGCGCAACCCGGCACGGTGGTCTGGGCACGGGACGGCGCACCGGTCACGCTGTGCACCAGCCACTGCTCGAACGAGATCGTCGAGGCGGTGATCGCGGCCCTGTCCGGCGCCTGCCCGGACCGCGCGATGGGCGGCTGGGGCCGGCGCTTCCGGCTGGCGCTGACCGGGCAGGACGCCCGCAGCGGCCGGCGCTTCATTTGGCACCTGTTCCATGCACGGCCTGGCGGCGGCGCGTCTTCGGCCGGGCCAGGGTGGCCGGGTGGGGGCGAGTGGCATTCGGTCGGCGGCATCAAGTTCGGCAGCGTCGAGGTCACCGAGGCCCGTTTCCCGCTGGTGCTGGAACGTCACGAGTTCCGCGAAGGCTCGGGCGGCGCCGGACGGCAGCAGGGCGGGGATGGCGCCGAGCTGGTGCTGCGGGTGGAGGCGGACGGCATGGCCATCGCCAACACCGCGGGCGACGGGGTGCGGCACGGTGCGCGCGGCATCAACGGCGGCGCGGACGGGCTGCCGCACCATTACGTACTGGATGCGCCCGGCGCAGCGCCGCAGGTGCTGCGGACCAAGCAGCCCGGCATCGCCGTGCCGTCCGGCAGCCGCTTCCGCATCGCCTCGGGCGGCGGCGGCGGCTGGGGCCGGGCATGAGCGGCTATGCCATCGGCGTTGATGTCGGCGGCACGTTCACCGATGTGGTGGTGTGTGCGCCCGATGGCGCAATCACCGTCGCAAAGGCCGCAACGACGCCGGCCGACCAGTCGGAGGGGGTCGTTGAAGGGCTGAGATTGGCGGCGGCGCAGCTTGGGCTGCCGTTGCCGGCGCTGCTGGCCGGCACGATGCGCCTGGTGCATGGCACGACCGTGGCCACCAACGCCCTGCTGGAGGGCAAGGGCGCCCGGGTCGGGATGCTGACCACCGCCGGGCACCGGGACGTCATCGAAATGCGGGAGGGGCTGAAGCCGGACCGCTACGATCTGCGCATGCCGCCGCCGGTCCCCATGGTCCCCCGCGCGCTGCGCCGGCCGGTGCGGGAGCGGATGCGCGCGGACGGCGCCGTGGAAACGGCGCTGGATGCAGAGTCCCTGCACGCCGCCCTGGACGCGCTGGCGGCGGCGGACGTGGCGGCCGTCGCGGTCTGCTTCCTGCACGCCTGGCGCAACCCGGCGCATGAACGGCTGGCCTCGGAGGAGGCGCGGCGGCGGCTGCCCGGCGCCTACGTCACGGCGTCCTCCGACGTGCTGCCCGAGATCAAGGAGTACGAGCGGTTCTGCACGACGGTCGCCAACGCGATGGTCGGCCCAGTGGTGCAGGGCTACCTGGCGCGCCTGGCGCGGCGGCTGCAGGTGGAGGGGCTGCTGCGTCCGCCGTGGATCATCCTGTCGCATGGCGGCGTCTCGACGATCGAGGAGGCCGGACGCCTCGCCGCCGGGACCGCGCTGTCCGGCCCGGCCGGCGGTGTGGCAGCCGCGGCGGCGCTATGCCGCCAGGGCGCGGGCGAGGACCTGGTGACGTTCGACATGGGCGGCACCAGCACCGACATCGCCCTGTTGCGCGGAGGGGCGGCGGCGCTGTCCAGCGGGCGCTGCGTCGGCGAGGTGCGGATCGCGCTGCCCAGCCTGGACATCGTGACGCTGGGCGCCGGCGGCGGCAGCATCGCCGATGTCGGGCCGTCCGGCCTGCTGCGGGTCGGGCCGGCCAGCGCCGGCGCCGTGCCGGGGCCGGCCTGCTACGGCCGCGGCGGGACCCTTGCGACGGTGACGGACGCCAACCTGGTGCTGGGGTACTTGGACCCGGCGCTCGGCGGCACTCTGGCGCTCGACCGCGAGGCCGCGCACGGCGCGCTGGCCCGGCTGGGCGCGCAGCTCGGCCTGACGGTGGAACAGGCCGCCGCCGGCGTGCATCGCCTGGTGAACGCCCGCATGGCCGACGGCGTGCGGGTGGCGACAGTGCGGCGTGGGGTCGATCCACGGGGGTTCACCCTGCTGGCCTTTGGCGGCGCAGCAGGGCTGCACGTCAGCGCCGTGGCGGCGGAGCTTGGGGTTCGCCGAGTGCTGGTGCCGGTCCAGGCGAGCGTGCTGTCTGCCTGGGGCATGCTGAACACCGATCTTACCGTGCATCTCGCCCGCAGCTTCGCCCAGCTTGGCGCGGCGGGCGGGCTGGACCCGGCGGCGCTTGCGCAGGCCTATGCCGACATGGAACAGGACGGCCGCGCCCGGCTGTCCTGGTTCGACGGACCCATTGGCGCCGCCCGCACGGCCGACCTGCGCTACGGCGAGCAGGTGTTCGAGGTTGCCGTGCCGCTCGACGGATTGGACCTGCATGCGGCCGATGCACGCCTGCAGGTCGAGGCGCGGTTCCATGACCGGCACAAGGAGCTGTTTACCTATGCCCTGCCCGACCAGGATGTCGTGCTGTCCAACGCGCGCCTGGCCGTCACGGGCCGTCTGCCGCCCTTGGCTGCGCCGGCGGCTGGCCGGCCTGCGGGGCGTGCGCAACAGGAGGCGCGCCGCGTTTGGCTGGAGGGCTGGCGGGACGCTCTGGTGTGGGACTTCGCGGCCCTGGCACCTGGGCAGGTGCTGCAGGGTCCGGCCGTGGTTCAAAGCGCCACGACCACCGTGCTGCTGCGCCCGGGCGACCGTGCATGCCATGATGCCCGCGGATGGCTCGAACTGCAGGTCAGCATGACGGAAAGGACGAAGCATTGATTGCAGTTTACAAGCGGCGTGCGTTCCTGGCCGGGGCGACGGTGCTCGCCCTGCCGCGGCGCGGCGCGGCCCAAGGCGCCAAGCCGCCCTTGCGCATCGGCGTGGTGAACGACCAGTCCGGACCCTATGCCGACTTGGCCGGGCCGGGATCGGTCCAGGCGGTCCGGCTGGCGGTTGCCGATGCGGCTGCCGCCGGGCTGGACCGGCCGGTCGAGGTGCTGGTCGGCGACCACCAGAACAAGCCCGACGTCGGCCTGGCGATCATCCGCAACTGGATGTCGAACGGCCGGGTGGATGCGGTGATGGACATTTGCAACTCCGCGATCTCGTTGGGTGCGCAGTCCATCGCGGTGCAGTACGACAAGCCCATCCTGCACGTGTCATCCACCACGTCCGAGCTGGCGGGCAAGGGCTGTGGGCGGAACGGCATCCAGTGGGCGCAGAACACCTACGCCGACGCCTACGGCCTGGCGCGCTCGATGCTGGCCGCAGGCAAGCGCAGCTACTTCTTCATCACGGTGGACTACCTGTTCGGCCACTCGGTCGAGGCGGACATGCGCGGCGCCATCCAGGGCGGCGGCACTGTGGTCGGCGCGGTCCGGCACCCGCTCAACAACGGGGATTTCGCCTCCTACCTGACCACGGCGCAGACCTCCGGCGCGGAGGTCGTGGTGCTGGCCAACAGCGGGGCCGACCTGATCACCGCCGTCAAGCAGGCCGGCGAGTTCGGCCTGACGCGCCACCAGGCGCTGGTGGCGCCGATCGTGTACCTCACCGACGTGCATGCGCTGGGCCTGGAGGCGGCGCAGGGGCTGCAATTCGTGCAATCCTGGTACTGGGACCGCGATGAGCGCTCCCGCACCTGGGCCCGGCGGTTCTTTGCCGAGCGCCGGCGCATGCCGACCGACTTGCAGGCTGGTGCCTATTCGGCGGCGCTGCACTACTTGCGTGCGGTGCAGGCAGGGGGCACTGCCGAGGCACAGCCCGTGCTGTCCGCCATGCGGGATACGCCCGTGAACGACATGTACGCCCAGAACGGCCGCATCCTGGCGAACAACAAGATGACGTTTGACCTGCTGCTCGCCCGCGTGAAGGCGCCGGACGCATCGCATTATCCATGGGACTACCTCGATGTGGTCGCACGCCTGCCGGCCGAGGAGGCGTTCCGCCCAGTGGCGGACAGCGGGTGCGCGCTGGCAACGTGACAGGCTGGAGCTTAACTGCCGGTGGCACTGTCAGGTTGGCGACCTCGGTCGCTTCGTGGCAGCTTGGACGGCATGACGACGGCACTCAACCGGCGTTGGTGCACTTTGATAACCTGGGGGTGTGCTAGGATGCGGCTCCCTTTCTGGTTCTGATCGTCCCGATGCCGCACAAGCACAACGCCGATCGCCGTCACCACATCTGGAGATGTATGTCGTTCAGGGTGCGAAATTGGCCGGCGTATGAGGCCGGCCTGCGCCGGCGTGGCAGCCTGACGTTGTGGATCGAGGACAGCGCACTGGAGCGCTGGCAGAGCGGG
>CAXTJW010000025.1:0-20871 GCA_964244305.1 uncultured Acetobacteraceae bacterium | reverse complement strand
ACCACAGCAGCCAGCCCTGGCCGTTCCCGTCCAGCATCATGCTCGGCTTCTACGCCGAGGGGCTGACGGAGGACATCACCATCGACCCGAACGAGCTGCGCGACGCCCGCTGGTTCTCCCGCGCCGAGCTGCATGACCCCGACGCGCACGGGTTTGCCTTGCCGCGCCGGGACAGCATCGCCCGCCGCCTGATCGAGGACTGGATGGCGCACGCATGATGCGCGCCGCGCTGCTGCTCGTGCTGCTTGCCGGCTGCAGCGCGAGCAGCAAGGATGAAAGCCCCGACCAGCGCGCCTGCGACCGCCAGGCCAATGACGACCCGACCGTCAAGGAGCTGATTATCAAGGGCGCCGGCAACCCCTATTTCCAGAACAACAGCCAGGAGGAGCTGCGCGTCGCCAAGCAGCAGGCCCGCCTGGTTTGCCTGCGCAGCCGGGGCCTGGCGCCCGCTGGCGGCGTGGAACGGCAGCGGCCGCTTAACTGATCGGAGCACGAGCCTTGGACACGATCCGCATCGCCTCTGGCGCCTTCAGCTTCGTCGCGCGGTTCGAGCAGAAAACTGCGCCGCAGACCTGCGCCCGGTTCCGCGCCCTGCTGCCCTATCGCCAGCGCATCATCCATGTGCGCTGGAGCGGCGAGGCCTGCTGGATCCCGCTCGGCGACCTTGACACCGGGTTGCCGTATGAGAATGCGACGAGCTACCCGGCGCCGGGCCAGATCCTGCTGCACGCCGGTAGCATGAGCGAGACCGAGATCCTGATCAGCTACGGCCCCTGCTGCTTTGCCAGCAAAGCCGGGCAGCTCGCGGGCAACCACTTCCTGACGATCACCGAGGGGTTGGAGGAGCTGGCTACGCTTGGCCGGAAGACGCTCTGGGAAGGCGCGCAGGACATCGTGTTCGAGGATGTCGCGTTGACGGCGTAGTCAGCTATCGCCGTAATGGTAGCGACACGCGGTGATTTCGATCCGTTGGTCGTCGCCGGCTTTTCCTGTGATGCGATACACCAGCCGATGGTCCCCCGTAATGCGGCGTGACCACCAGCCTGCAAGGTCGCCTTTCAGCGGCTCCGGCTTTCCCAGGCCGACGAACAACTTGCGGCGCGCATCCTCGATCAGGACATTCACCCTGGCGAGCATGCCTTGATCGTTGTTCACCCAGTGCTGATAGTCGTCCCAACCGTCGTCGGTGAGGTGGACCTTCACGCCTTCGCGGTCACCTTCGCCACAACGAGATCACGCTCCTTCGTTGCCCCACCGTCGGCAGAGCGGATCGAGCGTAGCAGGCGCTTCGCGTTGGCCGGGCTTTTAAGGAGGTGGACCGTCTCTTGCCAACCTTCGAACTCCTCCTCGGACAGGATAACCACGTTTCCCTTGCCACCCTGCCGGGTCACCAGGATCGGGGCACGGCTTTCCACAGCCTCATTTATATAGCGGGACAGGTTCTGCCGCAGATCGGTATATGAAACTTGCACCACGGCATCCTCCTACAATACGTACAGGAAATTGTACTTATATGGTCGTATCGTCAAGAACAATTCGGCGCCGCGTTCGGCCCAATAAGGAGGCTCCGCCCTCACCGCTGCGATTTCTGCCAGGCCTCTGCGACGTAGGCGGCCGCGTTGGAGACGGCGAGCGCCGGGCGGCCGCGGATGTGGTCAGCTATCTTCTCGCCCAGCATGATAGTCGGGGCATTGAGGTTGCCGGTCGTCAGCGAGGGCATGATCGACGAATCGACCACGCGCAGCGCATCGAGCCCGATCACCCGCGCCTCCGGGTCGACCACCGCCAGCGGATCGTCGGCGGCGCCCATCCGGCAGGTGCCGGCGGGATGGTAGGCGCTCTCGGCCCGGTCCCGCACGAAGGCGTCGATCGCTTCGTCGGTCGTGACCGAGGCCCCGGGCTGCAGCTCACGGCCGCGATAGGGGTCGAATGGGCCTTGCGCGAAAATCTCGCGGGTCAGGCGCACGCAGGCGCGCATCTCGGTCCAATCGTCCGGGTGGCTCATGTAGTTGAAGCAGATGCGTGGCTTGTCGGCCGGGTCTGCGGAGCTCAATCGGACCCAGCCGCGGCTTTTTGAGCGCATGGGTCCGACATGCGCCTGGAAGCCGTGCCCGCTCGCCAGCGACTTGCCGTCGTAGGATACGGCCAGCGGCAGGAAATGATATTGGATATCGGGATAGGCCACCCCGGCGCGGCTGCGGATGAAGCCGCAGCTTTCGAAATGGTTGGTGGCGCCGAGCCCGTCATGGCGCAGCAGCCATCGCGCCCCGATCATCGCTTTCGCGAGCGGGCGGGTTGCGGAATACAGCGTAATCGGCTGCAGGCTCTCGATTTGGAAGTAGAGCTCCAGGTGGTCCTGCAGGTTTTCGCCCACGCCCGGCAGGTGGTGAATCGGCGCGATTCCGTGGGCGCGAAGCTCATCCGCGGGTCCGACGCCCGACAGCTTCAGCAGCTGCGGCGAGTTGATCGGGCCGCCAGAGAGAATGACCTCGCGCCGGGCGAGCGCCAGCTTCTCCGTCCCGCCGTGGCGATAGCGCACGCCGGCCGCGCGCCGGCCCTCGAACTGGACCGCGGTGGCCAACGCATGGGTGACGACCGCGAGGTTGCGCCGCTGCAACGCCGGTTTGAGGTAGGCGCTGGCGGCGCTCCAGCGGCGGCCGTCGCGCACCGTCATGTCCATGCGGCCGAAGCCTTCCTGGCGAAACCCGTTGATGTCGTCGGTTTCGGCGTATCCCGCCTGCGCCGCCGCCTCGATCCAGGCGCGATACAGCGGGTTTTTCAATGCGCCATACCGGGTGTGCAGCGGGCCATCCGCCCCGCGGTAGGCATCGCCGCCCTCGTTCCGGTGCTCGGCCCGGCGGAAATACGGCAGCACATGGCGAAAACCCCAGCCCTGCGCGCCCGCCGCCGCCCAACCGTCGAAATCGGCCGGGTTGCCGCGGACGTAGACCATCCCGTTGATCGACGACGAGCCGCCCAGCACCTTGCCGCGCGGGCAGTTCATCCGCCGCCCGCCCAGGCCCGGCTCCGGCTCGGTCTCATACGACCAGTTGTAGCGCGGCATGTTCATCGGGATCGACAATGCGCTGGGCATCTGGATCAGGATCGACGCGTCGGAGCCGCCGTTTTCCAGCACCAGCACCGTGCTTTGCCCATCCTCGGTCAGCCGGTCCGCCAGCACGCACCCGGCCGACCCGGCGCCCACGATGACGTAGTCGAACGTGTCCTCCGCCGCGCTCATTGCCCGAGCGGGGCGACCGATACGGCCAAGGCCGATCACGCCCGCGAGTTTACGACTGCTGATAGACTCACGGCAGGAGAAGCATCGGTATCAAGGTTCCCGCTCCTGCTGCGCAAACGCGGCAAGGAGGTAGATTTCGGCCAGCGGGATCGAGAGCCGCACGCTTTCTAAATGCAGGATGGCCTCTGCGCCGCCTAGGGCCTCGAAAGTCCAGGCTCCCTCGGTAGAAAGCCGATAAGCATGAACGGCATAATCCTCCTGGAACAGCTCCACGATCTCCTGCATGCCTTCAACAGCTTGCAGATGCCGCCGCTTCTGGTCCCAAGCGCGCCAATCCCGAATTTCAGAGGGTGAGACAACCTCAAAGGCCACCTTAGGATGTTCACCGCAACGTATCATCACGTCAGGGATCCGAGCTGTGTTCCGCTGTGCGCTACGTGGCGTCGCGGCACTGCCGGTTTCCGGCCGACAACCGCGAGGCATAGCAGCAATTCGGCTTACAAGCGCACCAGTCAGCCCAGCCAGGATAGCGCCGTGCTCCGGAGCAGGCGCGGCGTGCGCCAGAATTTGGCCGTCGACAAGTTCGTAGCGCCAAGCGTCGCCAAAGTCATGCTGGTCCTGGGCGATGAACTCATCTGCGGTCCATGCTTTCTCAAGCTTCAAAGCAACCGTCATATCTTTATCTTCCCAACCCGCATGCGACGGCCGCGCCCAGCTACACGCCAAGGCTCATGGCCCGGATCGGCGGCTGCACGTCGTCGGGTATCGGGCACTCATACGGCACGACGCGGGTGCGTTCCGCCAGGTCGTTCTTGGCGCGCTCGATCAGCCCTGTGTCCTGCAGCGCGTCGAGCGCGGTGCCGGCCATCACCTTGGCCACGTGCACCAGGCCCTTATGCGCGGCCGGGCTCTTGCCCTGCGCCGTGAGCTGCCATGAATGGAACGGCGTGCCGACGGCGCAGGTCGCCCCGCGCGCCTGTACGGTGGGCACGACCCACGACACGTCGCCCACGTCCGTGCTGCCATTGCCGCCCCGGCCACGGGCGCCGAATGGGATGATGAAGTCGCACATCGCCACGTCGGGCCGCACCGGCACGCCCGCGCGGTCGAACGCGGCGGCCACGTCCGCCTTGGTCAGCGTGGCGCGGATGCGGCCGGCGTATTCGCGGTCGGCGTCGTCGAACTCCGGCGGGCCCAGCCGCATGAAGTTGTCGTGCATCGCCTGCTCCAGCGGCGTATTCGGCATCAGGTTGCTGACCGCGCTGACCACCTGGGTGCTGACCGCCGTCTCGGTCATCAGCGCCGCGCCCTCCGCGATCTTGCGCACCCGCGCGACCAGGCTCGTCAGCCCCGCCAGGTCCGCCGCCCGGATCAAATACCGCACCTTCGCCCGGGCCTGCACGACGTTCGGCGCGATCCCGCCCGCGTCGAGATAGGCGTAATGCACCCGCGCACCATCCGGCATGTGCTCGCGCAAGTAGTTCACGCCGACGTTCATCAGCTCCACCGCGTCCAGCGCGCTGCGGCCCAGTTCCGGCGCGCCGGCGGCATGGCTGGCGCGGCCGGTAAAGCTGAAGTCGATCCGGGTGTTGGCGAGGCTCACCGCCTCGTTCACGCCGGAGAACGACGCCGGGTGCCACGAGATCGCGATGTCCACGTCCGCGAACGCGCCCTCGCGGACCATGAAGCCCTTCGCCGCCCCGCCCTCCTCGGCCGGGCAGCCGTAATAGCGCACGCGGCCCTTCGCGCCGGACGCCGCCAACCAGTCCTTGACCGCCGCCGCCGCGAGCATCGCCGCCGAGCCCAGCAAATTATGGCCGCAGCCATGGCCGACGCCGCCCTGCCCGTCGACCGGGCGCGGCTCATCGAGGCCGGCCTGCTGGCTCAGCCCCGGCAATGCGTCGTATTCGCCGAGGATGGCGATGACCGGGCCGTCCTCGCCGGCCTCCGCCATCATTGCGGTCGGAATGCCGGCCAGCTCGCGGGTGATGCGGAACCCCTCGCGCTCCAGCATCGCCAGGTGCTCGGACGCCGACCGGTGCTCGCCATACGCCAGCTCCGGCGTGTCCCAAACGCGGTCGGCGAGCGCGATATACTCCTCGCGCTTCTCGTCGACGATCTGCCAGATCCGCTCGGTGTTGCGCATCATCGAGGCTCCATCTTTGCAAGTGGCGGACGCTGTGCAGCCAATCCCGTGGCGGCCTCCAGGGCAGCGCCGATGCGGAGCACCGTCCGTTCGTCGAAGGCGCGGCCGACGATCTGCACCGAGAGCGGCAGGCCGGATGCGGACAGGCCGGATGGGATGGACATCGCCGGGTTTCCAGTAAGGTTGAATGGCATGGTCTGCATTGGCAGGTTCAGTGGGATATGCGGCGAGATGTCGGCGAATGCGGGCGCCGGCGTCAGGCCGCAGGCGGTGATCAGCGCGTCATAGGTCCTGAGCTGCAGGTTGACCGCGTGCGACAGCTCCCGGCGCAGCCGCATCGCCTGCTGCAGGTCGACGGCGGTGATGAAGGCGCCGGGCGTCATCCGGAGATAGGTCAGCAGGCCGAAGTCGAGCGGCCGGGCCTGGAAGTCTTGCTCATGGATCGCGAACGCCTCGGCCAGCAGGATGACCCGGCCGCATGCGTTCAATAGCGCATAGTCCGGCAGCGTGATCTCCTCGACCGTGGCGCCGAGCCGCTCCAGCGTCTGCGCCGCAGCGTCGATGGCCGCGATCACCTCCGGCGTCACGCCATCGGCATCGGCGAAGAAGTGCCGCGGCATGCCGATGCGCAGGCCCTCGACGCCTTGGTTCAGGCCGCTTCGGTATTCGGGCACGGCGATGTCGACGCTGGCCGGGTCGAGCGGGTCGTAGCCGGCGACGACCTGCAGGGCGATGGCGCTGTCTTCCACGGTCCACGACAGCGGGCCGCAGTGGTCGAGCGTGGTCGAGAGCGGGAATACGCCGCGGCGGGACACCAGGCCATAGGTGGGCTTCAGCCCGACCGTCCCGCAATAGGCCGCCGGTCCGCGGATCGAGCCGCCGGTGTCCGAGCCCATCGCCATGCGCACCAGCCCGGCCGCAACCGCCGCCGCCGAGCCGGAGGAGGAGCCGCCCGGGATGTGCTCGCGGTTCCAGGGATTGCGCGCCGGCGGGAACGGCAGGTCGAAGCTCGGGCCGCCGATGGCGAACTCGTGGGTGGCGAGCTTGCCCAGCAGCACGGCGCCCTGAGCGGCAAACCGTGCGGCGACCACCGAATCCGCGTCGGGCACATGGTCGGCCCGCAGCTTCGAATGGCACGTCGTGCGGATGCCGGCGGTGTCGTAGATGTCCTTGAGCGCATAGGGCACGCCCTGCATCGGCCCGTGGTCGACGCCCCTGGCGAAGTCCGCATCCGCCGCGGCGGCATCGGCCCGCGCGCGGTCGGCCGTTACGGTGATGAAGCTGTCCAGGGCGCCGTCGATCGCGGCGATGCGCGCGAGCGCATCCTCGGTGAGTGCTACGGAGCTGACGGTCCCGTCGCGCAGCTTGCGGCCGGCCTCGGCGATGGAGAGTTCGAACAGAGGTTCGGCCGTCATGCGATGCCCCGCGTCACGCTCAGGATCGAATAGGTTCCGGCCGGCTCGGCGCTCGCGGCGCGCGGCTGCCGCAGCAGTGCCAGCATGTGGCGCAGCTCCTTGAAGTTCTCGAATAGGGCACTTCGGCGGTCGTCGGGGATTTCGAGCCCCGCGCGCCTGGCGAAGATGTCGAACTCGAGGGCGAGCGCCGCATCGTCGAGGATTTCGGTCATCGTGTCGGACAGCCTTTCTGTAGCACGCTATAGTTAACGAGCATCCCGCGTGCACGCCAGTGAAGCGATGGGCCAATCAAGCCATCGAGGGCGCAAGCTGAAACTGCCACCGGCATCCTTGACCAATTGCCCCGCAGCCCACCTTGATGCAGCCATGAGCACAGCTCCAACGCCCCCCTCCGCCCCCAAGCAACCCAAGCGCATCGAGCAGCTCGGTCGGGTTCGGACCGACGACTATGCCTGGATGAAGGACGACAACTGGCAGCAGGTGCTGCGCGACCCCAGCGCGCTGCGCCCCGACATACGCGCCCATCTGGAGGCGGAGAACGCTTATACCGAGGCCGTGCTGGCCGAAACCACGGCGCTGCAGCAGCAGATCGCGGCCGAGATCAAGGGGCGCATCAAACAGGACGACGCCAGCGTTCCGAACCCCGACGGCCCGTGGGAATACTACACCCGCTACGAACCCGGCGCGCAGCATCCCATCCACGCCCGCAAGCCGCGCGGCCAGGCGGACGGCGAGCAAATACTTCTCGATGTCGACGCGCTCGCGCAGGGGCACGAGTACTACGCGCTCGCCGCAGCCCGGCACAGCCGCGACCATCGCCTGTTCGCCTATGCCGAGGACACCCAGGGCTCGGAGGTCTACCGCATCCGGATCAAGGACCTCGCGACCGGCACGCTGCTGCCCGGCGCGATCGAGAGCTGCACCGGCAACTTCGCCTGGTCGGCCGACGGGTCATGGCTGTTCTGGACCTTTCGCGACGACAACGGCCGCCCGGCGCGCATCTACCGCCGCCCCGTGCCCGGCGGTCCAGCGGACGATGTCCTGGTTTACGATGAGCCCGACCCCGGCTTCTTCCTCCGCATCGCGCCCACCGCGTCCCGCGCCTGGCTCGTGATCGGCTGCGGCGACCAGCAGACCAGCGAGGCGTGGCTGATCCCGGCCGCCGACCCAACCGCCGCGCCGCGCCTGGTCGAGCGGCGGCAGGAAGGGGTGCGCTACGACCTGGAGCACTGGGACGGCCGCTTCGTCATCCGCACCAACGCGGACGGCGCGGTGGATTTCAAGCTGGTGAGCGCGCCGGAAGCAGCGCCGGGCCGGGCGAACTGGCGGGACTGGATCGCGCACGAGCCCGGCCGTTTCATCGTCGACACCACCGCCTATGCCGGGCACTTCGCGCGGCTCGAGCGGGTGGACGCCAACAACCGCATCGTCATCACGGAACGCGGCACCGGGCACGAGCACGTGATCGCGGTCGACGAGGAGGCGTTCGTGTTGCGCCTCGGCGGCGGCCACGAATTCGACACCGCCACGCTGCGCTACACCTACGAATCGCCGACCACGCCCCGGCGCTGGTTCGACTTCGACATGCGCACCCACGCCGCGGTGTTGCGCAAGCAGCAGGAGGTCCCGTCCGGTCATGACCCTGCGCAGTATGTCGCCCGCCGCCTGCACGCCCGGGCGGCCGACGGGACGGAGGTGCCGGTCACCGTGCTGATGCGCCACGATACGCCCATGGACGGGTCGGCGCCGCTGCTGCTGTATGGCTATGGCTCGTATGGCATGGCGATGGAGCCGTCGTTCTCCATACGCAACCTGAGCTTGGTGGACCGCGGCTGGATCTGGGCCGTGGCGCACGTGCGCGGCGGGTCGGAGAAGGGCTGGGGCTGGTTCCTCGACGGGCGCGGGGCGAAGAAGCCGAATACGTTCACGGACTTCATCGCCGTCGCCGAGCATCTGGCGGATCAGGGTTTTGGACGCCGTGGCGGCATAGTCGCCATGGGCGGGTCGGCGGGCGGCCTGCTGGTCGGCTCGGCGCTGAACCTGCGGCCGGATCTGTGGGCCGGGATCATCGCTGCGGTGCCGTTCGTCGATGTGCTGAACACGATGTCCGACACCAGCCTGCCGCTCACGCCGCCCGAGTGGCCGGAGTGGGGCAACCCGCTCGAGGACGCCGCCGCCTACGACGTCATTGCATCCTATTCGCCCTACGACAACGTGGCGGCCCGGCCGTATCCGCCGGTGCTCGCCACGGCCGGCTTGTCCGATCCGCGGGTGACGTATTGGGAGCCGGCGAAGTGGGTGGCGCGGCTGCGGGCGGTGACGAGCGGCGGCGACCCAGCGCTGCTGCGCACCAACATGGGCGCGGGCCATGGCGGCGCCGCCGGGCGGTTCGATGCGCTGAAGGACACGGCGCTGCACTATGCCTTCGCGCTATGGGCGTATGCACGCAGCCAGCGCCCGCCGGGGTGACTGGACCCTAAGAGGTCCGCGCCCGGCGTCCGCGCAGGGTCTGCACCGCGGCCCGCAGCGGCTGGGTCAGGCGCCAGGAGGTGGACTGCCGCACCAGGCCGAGCTCGGTCTCGCCAGCCTTGGCGCGAGCCTCCAGGTGTCCGGCAATCTTGAGGCGCTCATCGGCCAGGCTGTCGGCGACATGGAGCCGCTGCTCCAGCGCCCGGATCAGCATCAGGCGTTCGTGGGCCAGGGTCTCGGCGACACTGAGCCGCTGCTCCAACGCCCAGACCAGTAGCAGGCGCTCATGCGCCAGGAGGCGCTGTTCCATTAGTTCGGGGGGATCGGCGGCAACGGGCGGCTCCGGCACGACGATCGCGCCCGTGGACAAGGCCGCCACGCCAGAAAGCACGTCGATCGGGCGGAAGCGCGAGCCTGGCGCGATCTGCTTCGCCTCCCGCCGCACCCGGCGCCAGCTCTCGGCTACGATGTCCGGCTCGTCGCACGGCACCATGGTCAGATGGAATTCGAAGTCCCCGTAGCCGGTGTCCTCAAACCTGGTGCAGGCCAGGCGCAGCAGGCCGTGCTCAGCCAAGGCCACGAAAATATCTGCGAGCGAGTAGGGGGTGACGGCCCAGCAGTGGGCGTCGTGGTAGCCGCCCTCCATCGCGTCGCGTGCCAGGCGGATCGCATTGGTCCAATCGGGGCGCGGCGTCGGAAGGCCGTCGCTGTGGTCGCCGCTCCAGAGCTTGATGAAGTTTGCGCCGGGCGCCGCGTTGAGTTCGAAATCCAGGATGGCCTGCGGCAACGGCCGCCGTGTGCCGGCCAAATGCGCGATCATGACGTCGGACAGGCGCGAGTCCTCGCGCAGGCAATCGAATGTGAAGCGACGGTCCGGCACCGCCAGGCGGAGCTGCCCAGTCGGCTTCAGCACCTCTTGGATCTCGTTCAGCCAACCGACCAGGTCCGGCACATGCTCAACGACATGGCTGGCGATCACATAGTCCACGAGCACTGGCGTGTTCGGATCGGTGGCGGCGCGAGCCTGCAAGGCCTCGCGAAGGGTGTTCGCGCCCCAGATCGCGTCGACCTCGACCAGCGTGTCCATGTTCACGCCGGGGTCGCCTGCGTATTTCTGCCGCAGCGTCGGCGTGTCGACATGGTCCACATACAGCACGGGTCCGTCTCCGGGGCGGACCAGCGGCTTGTCCAGCGCCCCGATCTCGATACCCAAAAGCCCGGCCACATCCAGCCCGGCCAAAATCATATCGCGACGATCCATGCGAGGCAGTCCTGACGCAGTGAGCAGTTGAAGATGGCTTCGGTCGAACCATTCTGGCCCGTCCGCTTCGGCATGTCCGGGCGGTGGACGGCACCCGGGTCACGGTTCGCGATTTGGATAATGCTGGCTGATCCCGGCCATATCCTGTGCGCCCCATAAGGAGGCGGCCGGACCCAACTCTGCAACCTTGCGCGCCCGGATATACGACTGCCCGAAGCCGCGCCCAAACGGCACATTCAGCCAATCGGCGTGGCGCAACTGTGCCGGCAGCACGATCGCCACCGGGTATGCCATCCCGCAATCGACCACCTCGAACCCCGTAGCCGAGCCGAACAGCGAGCGCAGCGCCTGATCGGACATGCGGAAGAAGTCGTTGGGCGTTTCGTGCACCGGCCAGCTTTGATGCGTCACGTGCACCGTCTCGCCGCCCATCTTCAGCGCGCGGTTGATCTCCGCCGCCGCCAGCCACGGCGCTGCCAAATGCTCCAGCACCGCCACCGAGAACACCCCGTCGAGCGTGCCCGGCGCCACGCTCGTTGTCAGCGAGTGCACATCCGCCACGATATCGATCCCGGGCCCAGGATGGATGTCGTTGCCAAGATACCGGCACTCGGGCTCATAGCGCGCCCGCCAATCCTGCGGCATGCTGCCGACGACGCGGGCACCCAGCTCCAAGACCGTGCCCTTGCGGGCCTTCATCGCCTGCATGAACCCATCGAATGCAGGCGTCGATTCCGGCGGTTCCGCGTCCATCGGCACTGGCAACCGCACCGGCATCTCGGCGCTGCCGACATCCGTGATCACGGAAAGGATCAACGGCTGATATGCCGGACAGGCCAAGTAGATCTGGAACGAGGCAGCGCCGCCAGGCGGCAGGTTGGGATAGTGTGCGAGCACGTCGGGGCGGGGACGGAACTCGCTCGTCTCCGCTCGTTCCCCATCGCATGACAGCGCGACCCGGCGGACCGGATCCGGGCCGGCATGAACCCAACCCTTTAAAAACACCCCGCCCGCGTCGCACCAGGCCTGATCGATGGCGTGAACGGCATCGACTACGGAAGCGGAAGTGTCGATCGCGGTTTCCGAGCCATGCGACCCCAGCACGTCGAGCTGCGTTCGTAGCTCTTGGTTGTAGGCCTCCAACTTGGCGATATGACTGCGCATCGCCTGCAACCCGTCGTAAATGCGGCGGGTATAGGGAACTGTACGGGCAAAATGTTTCAGCAGTTGGTTCGGCATGGGACGGACGATCGTTTTCTGTTTCAGGTAGCGCAATCCACCGCGGTATCGGCCTTAACCAGCCAACTCTGGCCAGCAACCGGCGCTCGTGCAACAGGCATCCATGCGCGCACCGATGCCGCCCTATCGATGCGGCGCGCGCGAGAACGGCAGCATCGCCGACAGGCCGCCATCCACCGCCACCGCCTGCCCATTCACATACGACGCGGCGTCGCTCGCCAGGAACAGCGCCGTCGCCGCGATCTCGTGCGGCACGCCGTAGCGCTGCAGCGGGTTCAGCTGGCCGATCCGGCCCTCCGACCCGCGCGCCCGCGCCGCCTCGAACAGCGGCTGCGTCATGCCGGTTTCGATCAGCCCGGGACACACGGCGTTCACGCGCACCCCGGTGCCGGCAAGCGACGCCGCCGCCGTCTGCACCAGGCTGATGACCCCGGCCTTGCTGGCGCTGTACGCAGCCCCGGCGGCGTTGGCCCGCAGCCCGGCGACCGACGCCGTGCAGACGATCGCCCCGCGGCCCTGCGCCACCATATGCGGCGCGGCGTAGCGGATGGCCAGGAAGGCGCCGATCAGGTTGACCCGCAGCACCTCGGTCCAAAGCTCGGCCGTGCCCTCCAGCAGCGGCGTGGTCCCGCCGGACACCCCGGCGTTGGCATAGACGACGTCCAGGCCGCCGAATGCCTCGATGGCGCGCGCCACGTAGGCCGCCGCCTGCGCCTCGTCGCCCACGTCGGCGGCCATGGCCTCGGCGCGCCCGCCCGCCGCCACGACCTGCGCCCGGGTTTCCTGCACGGCGGCGTCGTTGCGGTCGACCGCCAGCACCGCAGCGCCCTCGGCCGCGAACAGCAGCGCGCTCGCGCGGCCGATGCCGCTGCCCGCCCCGGTCACGATCGCTCGCCGTCCCGCTAGTATGTTCATCAAACGTCCCCGCCCGCGCCTGTTGTCCGGCTGCCCTCGCACTAACGGTCGGGATACGCGCCTTGCGCTGTTCACTCAATGCTAACGTGCTCCGCGGCACTCGCAAACGTGCCGGCTGCGGCCTAAAAAGCGTTTTGGTTTAAGGATCCGACATGGACGCCATTCCTGCCCCGCTTGGCCACAGCCACGTCTTCCTCGGCGAGGGCCATGCGGCCAACGAGCGCCGCACCTGGGCGGTGATCTGGCTGTGCGGGGCGATGATGGTGGCCGAGATCGCCGGCGGCGCACTGTTCGGCTCCATCGCGCTGGTCGCGGACGGCCTGCACATGAGCACGCACGCCGGCGCGCTGCTGATCGCGGCGCTCGCCTACACCTATGCGCGCCGGCACGCGGCCGATCCGCGGTTCGCCTTCGGCACCGGCAAGCTGGGCGACCTCGCCGGGTTCACCAGTGCGATTATCCTGGCCATGATCGCGCTGCTGATCGGCTACGAGGCGGTCGGCCGGCTGCTGCAGCCGGTGCCGATCAGCTTCGGGGAGGCGATCCCGATCGCCGTGCTGGGCCTTGCCGTCAACGTCGCGAGCGCTTGGCTGCTGAGCGGCGCCGGGCATCATAATGGCCATCATCATCATGGGCACGGGCATGAGCATGCCCATTCCCAGGACGAGACGCACAGGATCGACACGGGCGCCGGCACGCTGCTGTTGGAGGTGTTCGAGGATGGCGTGCCGCCGCGGTTTCGGCTGCGGGCGGCGGACGGACGCTTGCCCGACACGGCCCGCATCGAGACGCTGCGGCCCGGCGGATCGCGCCAGGCGTTCGAGCTCGCGGACCGCGGCGGCTTCCTGGAGTCTGTGCAGGACATCCCGGAGCCGCACGCGTTCACGGCCGAGGTCACGCTCGGTTCCGGACCGCAGAGCCGGTCGTTCCCGGTTGCGTTCACGGAGCACGGCCATGCCTCGCATGGGCACGGGGCGTCGCATCGCGACAACAACTTGCGGGCGGCCTTCGTCCACGTCATGGCCGATGCGGCGGTCTCGGTTTTGGTGATCACCGGGCTCGTGCTGGCCCGCGCGTTCGGCTGGCTCTGGATGGACCCGGTTGCCGGCATCGTGGGCGCGCTCGTGATCGCCAACTGGTCCTATGGCCTGGTGCGCGACACCGGCAGCATCCTGCTGGACATGACGCCGGACCGGCGGCTGGCCGATCGCGTGCGCTCCGATGTGCTGGCCGAGGGGGACCAGTTGGCGGACCTGCATCTATGGCGGCTTGGACCCGGCCATCTCGGGGCCATCGTCTCGATCGTCAGCGCCGGCGGCCATGAAGCCGCATTCTATCGCGCGCGCCTCGCGGGTCTGCCGGGGCTCTCGCACCTGACGGTCGAGGTGCAGCCGCGGTAGGTCGCCTACCGGAGCGCCAACCCCGCCCTCGACCGTTTGGGCGCGGAGTAAAGTCCGCGGTGGGCAATCTGGTTCATTGCGCCGGGCCTTGTGGGCAATGCACATGGAACGCTCTCCATGGCCTCGGATACTTCTCAGGATTTTGCTTTGAACCGAAGCGATTTCGTGCCGTCCCTGAGCAGCGCACGCACTGAATTCCGGTCGATCATCATCGCGGACGGGGCCCAGGCGCATGCAAGCGGGCCAACCTGGATATGGCAGCGTTTTGGCTGGATAGAGCGGCATCTTGAGCAGCGCTGATCCCATAGGCGACGATTCCGCGAATGGTATCGAGACTGCGTACGTACTTGGCCTGTGTCCATCCAGCAACGCCCGGAACCGGCAGTAAAGGCGGATCTATGCGGTCCCAAGTTTATGTGGCAGTGCAGCAACTTAGGCGAGGACAGGGGCGCTGCGCCGATTTTGGTGTCAGAGTTACTAACCCATTGAAGAAGTGCGTTATCATGGTCCTGCGGTCGATGTATGTAGCTGTGCCCACCTGCGATATTGCGTTCGTTTCGGCTAAGTTCAGGGCATCCAACAAACCATTTGATCCAGTCCCATTCCGACGCGCGGCCCATGTCCTCTTGCTCACGACGGACCGAATGCGCATCGATATATTATTCTGGCGTGAGAACTATGGAACCGTAAACTAGATGACGAGTATCTTGAGGGCCGCGCTGGTCAGCTTGGCCTCCCCTGACAGCGGCATATGCGACGTAGGGCCGTCTGCCTCGATAGAGGCCGTACGCCATGCCCATGTCCTACGGACCGAGACGGTCGGGATTCCGGTCCATGCGCTGCAGGCCGGGTCCGGCCAGGCCGCCCCCGCCGCTGCGTTGGAGCTTATTACCGCGACGCCGAAGGATACCGTCCTTGTAACGTTCGTAAACCCCGGCGCGGTTCCACTGGCGCGTCGCTCGGCCGCCTTTCGGCAGTCGCTGTATGCGTTCGACTACGTCTTGCCGGACGGCTTTGGCATGTGCCTGGCCATCCAATGGCTGCACGACCTTTCGGCCGAACGGGTCAGCTTCGACACGACGTCCCTGGCGCCGGTCGTATTTGGCTGGGCCGGCTCGCGCGGTCTCCGCGTCGTCCTGGTTGGCGGCGCGCCGGGGGTGGCGGAAGCCGCCCGTGCCCGTATCGGCGAGAACTTCCCGGCAATTCAGGTCGCCGGCAGCTTCGACGGCTTCGGCAGCTTGGAGATCAAGGCCCGTGCGGTCCGCCAGCTCGAACCCGATGTCGTCATCTGCGGCATGGGCAGCGGCCGGCAGGAGTCGTTCCTGCTCGAGCTCAAAGCCCAGGGTTGGCGCGGATGGGGCTTCACCTGCGGCGGCTACCTGGACCAACTCAGCCAGGGGATGGTCTATTATCCCGCCTGGGTGAACGCCGCCAACCTGCGCTGGGCCTATCGCCTGGCACGGGAGCCTGGGCGGTTATGGCGCCGATATCTGATCGACTATACCCGCTTCGGCCTGCTTATATGCGTCGCGCGGATCACCAGGCGAAGGCGCCGCTACGCATGAGCCGGGTCCTGCGCTGCGACATCTCACCCAGCCGCGATCGCTCGCGGCGCTTTCTTGATGCTGCTCGACCAGGGCAGCATGGCTGGCACAAAGTTCGGAGGACATCAGCTTGAACGTCGTGATTGACGCGGCATTGGACGAATGGAATGCGGATCCGCGTTCCTCCAGCAGGTCCTACGACCAACCGGCGGCCAGCGAAAGCGCATCGACTTGGGACATCAAGGGATGCCTGCGACGCCGCAAGCGCCGGATCCTGGTTGTGGCAATGCTGGTGATGGCGCTCGCGACCGCGGTGATCTTTGCATTGCCGAAGACCTATGTCGCAACCAGCGCCGTCGTCTTCCAGGGAGACCGCCCGGAGGTGATCCGGCTCGGCGATGTGCAGAATAGCGCCCCGTTCGGCCCGGACACGCTGGCGAGCGAAGTCGAGCTGCTCACGTCCGAGGAGCTGCTGGAGACCGTGGTCACCAAGCTCAACCTTACCGCCGATCCGGAGTTCAACGCCACCGCGCCGCATGAGCCTGGCGTCAAGCTTCCGAGCGCCGTTGCGGAGTTCCTCGCGCCAATACTGAGCGAGGGCGAAAGGCTGTGGGCGCTTGTGCAGCCGAAGGATAAAACGTCGGCGGTCGGCAAGACAGCGCAGCAGCAGCTCACCTCGACGGTGATGGCGATCAGGTCCCGGCTGGCAGTCTATCCGGTCGGCGTGTCCCGGGTGATCCGCATCTCGTTCTCGTCCCACCGTGCCGAGACCGCGGCGCAGGTCGCGAACGCATTCGCGAGTGTCTATGTGGATGTGCTGCTCGCGAACAAGACGACCACGACGGAGGAGGCCCATAGCTGGATCGACCAACGGCTGACCGAGCTGCGCGACCGGGCTTCGAAGTCGGCGCAGATTTACGAGAAGTTCAAGTTTGACAGCGGGCTTTCCCGCGGCAAGGACAGCACGATCGTCCAGGAGCAGATCACCCAGGTCAGCAACGAGCTGACGCAGGCGCGCCAGCGTAATGCGGACGCGCAGGCGATCCTGGCGCAGACCCGCAACGGCGGGGCGGTCGATCTTGATATGTTGGCGAGCGTCACGGGTTCGCAACTGCTGCCGAAGCTCCGCGAACAGCTCGCAGCTGCGAGCGCACTGCAGGCCGAGGGTGAGGGCCGCGATGGCGCCGCCTTGCCGAAGGCAATTGCCGCCCGGGCGCGCGTCGCCGACCTCAACCGTTCGATCGCGGCGGAGCGGGACCGGATCCGGCAGACGGTGCAAAGCCGGGCGACCGTCGCCAAGCTCGCCGAGGATCGGCTGACCAAGACCCTCGATGAGCTCACGTCCAAGCTCGGGCAGTCCGATGGCGACGTGGCGCGCATGCAGGCGTTGGAACGTGACGCCAGTGCGGACCGCGAGCTATATACGAGCTTCATCAATCGCGCGCGGCAGACCGACCCTGAGGTCAACTACCAGGCTGCGAACGCCCGGGTCCTGTCGCGCGCTTCCGTGCCGCTGGATGCGGCGTCGCCCAACAAGAAGCTGCTGCTGCCGGTGTCGCTGGTATTGTCGCTGGCTCTGGGCATGGTCGCGGCGATCGCCAAGGAGAACGGCCGCCGCGGCTTCACGAGCATGAGCGTAATCGAGCGCAAGATGGGCGTGACGCCCATTGGGCTGATCCCGCTCGTCGCCCGGCGGAACCGCTACTCGGCCCGCGCCTTCGAGGACGCGGTCGCCTTCACCCTGGCGCGCGTGACGATGCCGTCCAAGGGCGTGGTGCCGCGCAGCCTTCTGGTGACGTCGGCGCTGCCGCAGGAAGGCAAGACGAAAACCTCGATCGCTCTCGCTGCCGCCGCGACGGCCCGAGGCATGAAGGTGCTGCTAGTCGACGCCGACCTGCGGTCCCGGTCGCTGTCCGCTGCCGCCGGTCTCGACCGGAGCGATATGACGCTAATCCAGGTGTTGCGGCGTGAGATCGCGCTTGAGGAGGCGATCCATGACAACCAGGCTTGGGGTTTCCCGGTCCTGCCCGCTGGCGCGCTGGCGAGCAGCCCGATGGGTCTGCTGGCCACCGGAGAGTGGGAGGGCATCCTGCGCCGGCTCGAGCAGGCCTACGATTTGGTGGTGATCGACTCGCCGCCGGTCCTCGTGGCGGGCGACACCTGGCTGCTGGCTCGGCATGCGGACAAGACGGTGGTGCTGTCGCGCTGGGGTTCGACGCCCATGCCGACTGTGGAGCTGGCGATCAACCAGTTGGTGACGGCGCAGGCCAATGTCGCCGGATTGGTGCTGACGATGGTTCCGCCGCGCGAGCACGCGACCTATGACAGCGGCGATTCCGTAGTGTTCTCGCCGAAGATGGTGCGCTACTACTCTGGCAACCGCCGCCTGACGTAATTGGAACTTTTGGAGAACGTCCAAGGAATGCATTGAACGGCGGTGCTATTGCTGCATCTTGAAATCGTATCGTAAGCTTTGCGTTCGCTAGGCTATGGCGTAGATACGGTGTGCGTTCCCGTTCAGCCTGCTGGGCCGAAGCAAGCTCTGGATAAAATTGAATGAGCGTCATGAAGGTTCAGGTCGCCAAAGCGACGTTTTGGGCAGCACTGGAGACTGGCGGTGCCCAGCTCTCCACGTTTTTATTCTTTGTGGTATTTGCCCGTATTCTTACGCCTGATGAATTCGGCGTGTATGCGCTGGCCCTTGCTATTGTCGGAACGGTCAACATTGTTCTGTTTCAAGGCTTTGGCGATGCGTTGATTAAGGTCGAGAACCTGGAAGAAAGCTACACTTCGACCGTATTCTGGACCAATATGATGCTTGCGGTGGGCATGATCCTGTTGCTGCAGGTCATTGCCTTGCTGGGACCGACGCTGTTCAACGAGCCCATGATCCGCCCGGTCATCGCCTGGCTCTCGCTGCTGTGCATCCCACGGGCGTTGATCAGCGTGCATTCGGCGCTGTTCAGGCGTCAGCTGGACCTGCGGATTTTTGCAATCCGGACCATCCTGGGCTATCTCGTCGGCGGGACTGTGGGCTTGATCCTGGCCGTTCAGGGCTGGGGCGTATGGGCCCTGGTCATCTCGCAGTTCGTCCAGGCCGTGGTCATCGTGCTCGTGATGTGGCGGTCGAGCGCTTGGCGGCCGAAGCTGCTGTTTTCAAAGTCCGCGTTCATGGAGCTGCTGAGCTTCAGCAAGCATTTCATGGCTGCCAGCATCATCCGGTCCTGCATCGACGACTTCGGCAGCGTGCTGATCGGTCTCAGCCTCGATGTCACTGCGGTTGGGTATTATGCGCTGGCGCTCCGCGTCATCCGCGCCGTCATCACCGTGACGATGACGCCGCTGCAGCTTGTGATGATGCCGGTGCTGAGCCGCATCGCCGACAACCGCGAGAAGTTCGGCGCCGCTTACACAGATATGATCGTGATGGCCAGCACGGTCTGGGTGCCGGCCGTTGCCGGGCTTGGGCTGCTTGCGCCTGATTTGGTGCCGCTCGTGTTCGGCGGGCATTGGGAGAGCGCGGTCCTGATACTGCAGGCGATGTGCTTTGCGTCCATGACCATGCCATTATGGGCGTTCTCTGGCCAGGCGCTCTCGGCGGTCGGCCGTCCCGACGCGTTCGCACGGCTCGCATACTGGCAACTTGGTCTGTATTGCATAGCGTTCCCTCTCGCATCGCACTTTGGCGTTTTTGCAGTTGGCTGGGCTTGGTCGGCGCTCTCCGCCATCATGGTGCCCATTACCCTAGTCATCCTTCGGCAGGCATTCGGCCTCGATGTCGGCACGCTGCTGGTGAAAACCGCCCGGATCGTCTTGGCCGGCGTCGTAATGGTTGTAGCGCTTCTGCTCGCGCGGACTGTGCTGCCGACTGGCTCTTGGGCCATTGCGGGCGAGATTATTGCCGGTGGCATCATCTATGCTGCGGTGCTGGAAAGCTTCTTCTTGCCGGGTCACTTGGCCCGGATCGTCGTTCTGGTGCGCGGAACCATGCCCGCACTCGGTTCATGATCAAGGTATGCAAACAATGATCCCTAAGCGCATCCACTATGTGTGGGTCGGCGGCCCGTTGCCGGATGCCCAGCGCGCCTACATCGATACTTGGCGAGAGACAAATCCCGATTATGAATTTACGCTGTGGGATGAGAGCAATATCGATTTCTCGATTGATCTGCTCCGCCAATCCTACAAGCAGCGGAAATGGGCAAAGGTCGCAGATATCGTCCGCCTGGTTGCGATCCTGCAGCATGGCGGCGTTTATCTCGACACAGACATACGTCTTTGCAAGCCACTGGATCCATTGCTGCAACACAAATGCTTCTTTGGTTTTCAGAACGAAAACAAGTCGCGAGACTGGGTCGCCAACGGCGTAATCGGTGGTGAGCAGGGGCACTGGTTCATCGCCCATGCGCTCGCCAGCCTATTGAGCATCAGGTCGCTGCCCGGCGGCATCGAACGCCCAACGAAGTTCGGGCCAAAGCTCATTACCCGGCTACTTCTGGCGGAAGGTCTGCAGGCCTACTCACCAAGGGGCGTCCAGTTGAAGGACATTTTCATCTGCCCCACCGAGTATTTCTTTCCGTATCCGTTTGGCGCAGAATTCACCCCGTCATGCGTGACGCCCGAGACCTATGGCGTGCATTTCTGGGAGCGGTCCTGGGAAAAGTCGGTGCCAGCCTGGATCCGGTTTGCCAAAGCGGTCCGGGACAGAACGCTGCGACTTTCTAATCAAACGGTGTAGCCACCCAAGCGGGAATTGATGTCCTCACCCGAACTCGATCCAACCGGTGCGTCCATCAATCCCGTTTCCAACAGTCAAACGAGCGTTCTTCTGCGCGGTATCTGTCACGACTCGCCGCTGGGTCAGATCGCAACCGCGGCGCTTGCCGGATTAGCGCAGGCGGTGTTCCACGGCGGCGGTCCTCCCAATTCCCGGGCGTGGCGCCGGGCAGTGGATGGGACCGCGCTGCAATGGTGGTCGGAGGCGTCCGACGCCGCTCCCACGAGTCCGGTTCCCGGTGCCGTAGACATCAGCCTCGATCTTCATCAACGGGCGAGCGGCGGGCGCGGGCGGACGTGGTGCATCGTCGACGCCGCCGGGTTTCCGCTTCTACAGCCATTCCATGCGCTCGGCACCTGCCAATTGCCGCCATACATCGCCTCGGCGAACTTGATCGAAAGCGGGGACGGCGGCGGCACATGGCAGCTCGTCGCCGAGGCGCACGTCTCGAGCGCCAGGAGCTA
>CAXTJW010000024.1:18125-20922 GCA_964244305.1 uncultured Acetobacteraceae bacterium | reverse complement strand
ACGATCACCGCCTACATCCTCAGCCTCGCCGTGTTCATGCCGCTCAGCGGCTGGATCGCCGACCGTTATGGCGCCCGCCGGGTCTTTGCCGCCGCCCTCGTTGTGTTCACCACGGCATCGGCGCTCTGCGGCCTGTCGGACAGCCTGCGCGTGCTGGTGGCGATGCGGGTGCTGCAGGGGTTCGGCGGTGCGATGATGACGCCGGTCGGGCGCCTCGTGCTGCTGCGCGCCTTTCCCCGCAGCGAAATGGTTACGGCGATGACCTACATGACGGTCCCCGCCGTCATCGGGCCGGCGCTCGGGCCGATCCTGGGCGGCGTCCTGACCACCTACGCAAGCTGGCGCTGGGTGTTCTACGTGAACGTCCCGATCGGCATGGTGGGCGTCCTGCTGGCGCTGCGCTTCGTGGAGGATACCCGGGCCGATCGGCAGGCACGCTTCGACATCATCGGATTCCTGCTGTGCGGCTGCGGGCTCGGCCTGTTGCAGTTCGCCTTCGAGAACGTCGGCCATCCGTTGCTGCCGTATCCGGTCGTGTTCGGGCTGCTGGCGGTGGGCTTGCTGCTGCTCGCCGCCTACGTCCCTTATGCCCGCCACCGGCCCGACGCGGCGCTGGACCTCAGCCTGTTCACGATCCGCAGCTTCCGGGTCAGTACGCTCGCCGGCGGACTGAGCCGGATCGGCGTCAACGCCGTGCCGTTCATGCTGCCGCTGCTGTTTCAGATCGGGTTCGGCCTCAGCCCGGTGCAGTCGGGCTCGCTCACCTTCGTCTCCAGCCTGGGGACGCTGGTGGTGCGCCCGGTCTCCGCATGGCTGATGCGCCGGTTCGGCTACCGCGGGCTGCTTTCGGCCAATGGCGTGCTCTGCGCCGGCATCATCGCGAGCTTTGCCCTGGTGCAGCCGACGACGCCGCACTGGCAGGTGTTCCTGCTGGTGCTGATATTCGGCGTTGCGCGCAGCACGCAGTTCATGACCACGAACACGCTGACCTATGCCGACACGCCCGCCAGCAAGCTCAGCCGCAGCACCAGCTTGGGCGGTGTCATCCAGCAACTGACGATCTCGTTCGGCGTGTCGATCGCGGCGGCGTTGCTTGGGTCGATCGCCGGGCCGGGCCGGCTTCCCGACGTGGCGGACTTTCATAAGGCGTTCTTGCTCGTGGCGCTGATTACGCTGATTTCGGCGCCGGGCTTTCTGCGGCTGCGGCCGGAGGATGGCGCCCAGGTGAGCGGCTACCGCCCGAGGCCGGCCGTTTCCTAGACGCCTCCTGCGGTGGCGCTCGGCCAGTTCGACGTCCGGGTCGACGTAGGACCGCGCGCGGATGGCTGGTATCCCAGGTCAAGCATTCCGGCGCGGCAGGCTGGCGATGTGGGCGAGGCAGGTTTCCAGCGTCACGACATCGGCATAGCGGCGGCTGACGTCGCGCAGGTTCGCCATGTGCGGCCCGTCCTCGACGTCGCCCACGCAATCCTCGGGCACGATGACGCGGAAGCCATAGCTGAAGGCGTCGATGATGCTGGCGCGCACGCAGCCGGAGGTGGTGCACCCGGTCACGATGACGGTATCCACGTTCTGCCGCACGAAGATCGGCGCGGCGGCGGTATGGAAGAAGATCGACGGGGCGCTCTTGCACAGCACGACGTCGTAGGCCGGGTCATGGATGCGGGGATCGAGCCGGGCCGGTTCGCTGCCATGCCGCAGCGTCTCGATGACCGGCGGCACCTTCCAGTGCGGCGCGTCGTCGGCGCCATTGTAGGCGGTGTAGCAGCTTACGATGGGCAACCGGGCGGCACGGGCCGCGTGCAGCAGCGTCGCGGTGTTCACGACGGCCCGCTCGGTGAGGGCGGCGCCGCCGAGGGGAAAGCGCGGATCGGTGAAACCGAGCTGGAAATCGACGACGGCAATGCCGATGCGCTGTCCGAAGCCCATGTTTGCGCCGCCATAGCCACGCTGCCCATACTCATCCATGTCGATCTCCCAAATGTCGTGCGACGCGAATGTTGCAACCGGCATGCCGCCGGGCCGGGCTGGCTCCTGGTCCGAGTCTTGCAAAGTTTTTGCACCATGATGCGAACGGAGAAGACATCGCCATGACGCCGAGCGACGCCACCCTGCGTCAGGCCCCGGATGTCGGCGGCCCGGCGCAACCGCTGCTCACCGTGCGCGGCTTGACCAAGCACTTCCCGCTCCGCTCGGGGATGCTGGGGCGCAGCGCCGGCGTGGTGCAGGCGGTGGACGACCTCTCGTTCGAGGTCCGCAAAGGCGAGACGCTCGGCCTGGTCGGCGAGTCCGGCTGCGGCAAGTCGACAACCTCGCGGCTGATCATGGCCCTGCTCGACCCGACCGCCGGCGAGCTGCTGTTCGACGGCCAGCCGATCGGCCCCGGTGCGAGCCCGCGCGGCCTGCCGCTCAAGGAATACCGGCGCCAGGTGCAGATGGTGTTCCAGGACAGCTACTCCTCGCTCAACCCGAGGCTCACGGTCCAGGACAGCATCGCCTTCGCGCCGCAGGTGCACGGACTGGGACGGCGTGCGGCGGCCTCCCGCGCCGATGACCTGCTGGCCGCCGTCGGGCTCAACCCGGCGCAGTTCGGCCGGCGCTACCCGCATGAGCTCTCCGGCGGCCAGCGCCAGCGCATCAACATCGCCCGCGCGCTGGCATTGAACCCGCGCCTACTCATCCTCGACGAACCCGTGTCGGCATTGGACAAATCGGTCGAGGCGCAGGTGCTGAACCTGCTGCTGGACCTCAAGGCGCAGTTCGGGCTGACCTATCTGTTCATCAGCCACGACCTGAA
>CAXTJW010000024.1:0-18025 GCA_964244305.1 uncultured Acetobacteraceae bacterium | reverse complement strand
TGGACCTCAAGGCGCAGTTCGGGCTGACCTATCTGTTCATCAGCCACGACCTGAACGTGGTGCAATACATGTCGGACCGCGTGCTGGTCATGTATCTCGGCCGCATCGCCGAGATCGGGCCGGTCGATGCGGTCTATGGCCGGGCGGCGCATCCCTACACGGCGGCGCTGCTGGACAGCCGGCCCAGCATGGACCCCGACCGCCGGCGGACCGATCCACCGCTGCAGGGCGACCCGCCCAACCCGGTCGACCCGCCCTCGGGCTGCCGTTTCCGCACACGCTGCGTGCACGCCGAGCCGGCCTGCGCGCAGACCGTGCCGCCGCTCGCGGCCTCCGGCGACGGACAGCTCGCGGCGTGCCTGATGCTGCTGCCCGGCAGCGGGCACAGCCGCGCAGCCCTGGCCGCTTAGCGCGCGCATGGAGCAGCTGGTCCACGTCCGCGACCTTGTTGTGCGCTTCGTGTCGCGCGACGCGACGGTGCACGCGGTGAACGGCGTCGACTTCGACCTCGCGCCGCGCGAGACGCTGTGCATCCTCGGCGAGAGCGGTTCCGGCAAATCGGTGACGCTCCGCTCGCTCATGCGGCTGAACCCAGCGCGGCGGACGCAGATGACCGGGACGGTGCGGGTCGGCGGCCACGACATGGTCGCGACGTCCGAGCGCAGCCTGGCGGATATCCGCGGCAGCGTCGTCTCCATGATCTTCCAGGAGCCGATGACGGCGCTCGATCCGGTCTTCACCATCGGCGCGCAAATCCGCGAGACGATCCTGCGCCACGAGGCCATCGGCCGGCGCGATGCCGACCGCCGCGCGCTCGAGCTGCTGGAGCTGGTGCAGATCCCCTCCGCCAAGCGCCGCCTGGACGCCTACCCGCACGAACTGTCGGGCGGGCTGCGGCAGCGGGCGATGATCGCCATCGCGCTGTCGTGCCGGCCGAAGCTGCTGCTGGCGGACGAGCCCACCACGGCGCTCGACGCGACGGTGCAGATCCAGATCCTGCTGCTGCTGCGCAAGCTGCAGCAGGAGATGGGCATGGGCGTGATCTTCGTGACCCACGATTTGGGCGTCGCTGGGGAGGTCGCCGACCGGGTGGCGGTGATGTATGCCGGCCGCTTCATCGAGGAGGGGCCGGTCGGCGCCATGATGCGCGGCCCGCTGCATCCGTATGCGCAGGGGCTGCTCGGGGCGACGGTGCACGCCGGCGTGCGCGGCAAGCGGCTCGCGACCATCCCCGGCGCGCCGCCTAACATGGAGCATCTTCCGCCCGGCTGCGCCTTCGCCCCGCGCTGCACGCTGGTGGAACCCGCATGCCTGGCTGCCATGCCTGCGCCGCGCTACCCAGCGCCGGGCCGTGCGGCACGCTGCGTGCACGTCGCAGACCATCCGGCCCGCGCGGCATGACCTGGGAAGGAATGGCCCCATGTTGCAATACCTGATCCGCCGCATCCTCTATGCCGTGCCGATCGCGCTCGCGGTCAGCCTGGTCTGCTTCATGCTCGTGCACATCGCGCCCGGCGATCCGGTGAACGCCATCGTCCCAGCGGATGCGCCCCAGGCCGTCGTCGATCAGATCAAGCACGAATACGGCCTGGACAAGCCGCTGCCGGTGCAGTTCGGGCTGTGGCTGATGCACGTCGGCCAGGGCGACCTCGGCCGCTCGCTCGCCACCGGCCGCTCGGTCTGGTCGGACCTGCAGCCGGCGGTCGTCAACACGCTGCGGCTGGCGCTCGCGGCGTCGGTGATCGGCTTCGTGCTGGGCGTGACGCTGGGCGGCCTCGCGGGCGCATACCGCGGCGGCTGGATCGACCGCATCGCCACGTCGCTCGCCGTCGCCGGGGTGTCGATCCCGCATTATTGGCTCGGCATGGTGCTGGTCATCATCTTCAGCGTCACCCTCGGGCAGTTGCCGGCGATGGGAGCCGGGCCGGGCGGCTCCAGCGCCTGGGCTTGGGACTGGGAGCATTTCCAATTCCTGATCCTGCCGGCGGTTACGCTCAGCGTCATCCCGATGGGCATCATCACCCGCACGGTGCGCGGGATCGTGGCCGAAATCCTGAACCAGGACTTCGTGAACACGCTGCGCGGCAAGGGCATGCTGCCGCGCAACATCTTCCTCCATGTGCTCAAGAACGTAGCGCCCACCGCGCTGTCGGTCATGGGACTGCAGCTCGGCTATTTGATGGGCGGGTCGATCCTGGTCGAGACGGTGTTCAGCTGGCCCGGCACCGGATTCCTGCTCAACAGCGCCATCTTCCAGCGCGACATCCCGGTGCTGCAGGGCACAATCCTGGTGCTGGCGCTGTTCTTCGTGGTGCTCAACCTCCTGGTGGACGTGGTGCAGACCGCGCTCGACCCCCGGATCAAGCGCGCATGAGCCTCAGCAACAACGCCATCTCCGCCGCCCAGGCCGAGCTCGCCGTCCAGGCGCAGGCGAAGGCGACGCGCGGACGCGGCTATTGGGGCGGGGTGCTGCTCCGCCTGTCGCGCGACCGCGTCACCATCGGCTGCGGCGTGGTGCTGCTGCTGATGCTGCTCGCGATCGTGTTCGCGTCCGTCGTCGCGCCGAACGACCCCTACCAGGCCAGCATGCTGCGCCGGCTGAAACCGCCGGGCTACGCCGGGCACCTGCTCGGCACCGACGAACTGGGGCGGGACATGCTGACCCGGCTGCTGTATGGCGGGCGGCTGTCGTGGTTCCTGGGCATCACGCCGGTCATCGTGTCGCTGGTCGTCGGCGGCGTGCTCGGGATCGTGGCCGGGTATGCCGGCGGCTGGGTGAACATGGCGATCATGCGCACGACCGACGTGTTCTACGCCTTCCCGTCGGTGCTGCTGGCGGTGGCGATCAGCGGCGCGCTCGGCGCCGGGATCTACAACGCGATCCTGTCGCTGTCGCTGGTGTTCATCCCGCAGATCATCCGCGTCGCCGAGACGGTGACGACCGGGGTCCGCAGCCTGGACTACGTCGAGGCGGCGCGGGCCAGCGGCGCCGGGGCGATGACGGTCGTGCGGGTGCACGTGCTGCCGAACGTGCTCGGGCCGATCTTCGTCTATGCCACGAGCCTGATCAGCCTCTCGATGATCCTGGCCGCGGGCCTGTCGTTCCTGGGGCTGGGCACCAAGCCGCCCGAGCCCGAGTGGGGCCTGATGCTGAACACGCTGCGCACCGCGATCTACTCGCAGCCGGTGCTGGCGGTGCTGCCGGGCCTGTGCATCTTCATGACGAGCCTGTGTTTCAACATGGCCAGCGACGGGCTCCGCTCGGCCATGGACGTCCGCAGCTGACCCAGGAAAGGACCGTCATGCCCGATACTTCGCGCCGCCGCTTGCTGAAATCCGCCGCCGGTCTGCCCATTGCCGCGGTGTTGGCGCCCACGGCGCTGGGCTGGGACCTCGCCCAGGCCGAGACGCCCGGCGGCGTGCTGCGTGTCGGCATGACCGCCTCGGCCGTGCCGCTGTCGAACGGCTGCCCGGACCAGGGCGCGGAGGGGCAGCGCTTCATGGGCGTGACGCTGTACGACACGCTCGTTGCCTGGAATTTGTCCAAGGCCGACGTGCCGTCCGTTTTGGTTCCGGGCCTGGCCAAGTCATGGGCGTCCGACCCGGCCAACCCGAAGCGCTGGACGTTCGCCCTGCGCGAGGATGTGCGGTTCCACGACGGCAAGCCGCTCACGGCGGCCGACATCGTGTTCTCGTTCGACCGGGCATTCAGGAAGGACAGCCCCGCCTACGACGTGCGCGCGTCGGCGCAGGTGGGGCTGCGCATGCCGACCGTCGCCAACTGGGGCGCCGAGGGCGACCACGTGTTCTGGCTGGAAACCAGCATCGTCGACAGCACCATCCCCTACGGCACCGTCTGGGTCGGGATCACCCACCAGGGCGCGTGGGAGGCGGCGGGCAAGAACTGGGACAATTACCTGCAGAAGGCGGTGGGCACCGGGCCGTGGAAGCTCGAAACCTTCAGCCTGCGCGAACGCGCCGTGCTGGCCCGCAACGAGGATTACTGGGACAAGGCGCGGGTGCCGAAATGCCGCCAGCTGATCCTGCTGCCGCTGCCAGAGGCCAACACACGGGTCGCGGCGCTGCGTTCCGGCCAGGTCGACCTTGTCGAGGCGCCGCCGCCCGACGCGGTCGACTCGCTGCGTGCCGCGAAATTCCAGATCGTTACCAACGCCTATCCGCATAACTGGACTTGGCATTTGTCCATGGTGGACGGCTCGCCCTGGCGCGACATCCGGGTCCGCAAGGCGGCCAACCTGGGCATCGACCGCGCTGGGCTGAAGGAGTTGCTGGGCGGCCTGATGCTGGAGGGCGCCGGGCTGGTGCCGCCGGGCAACCAGTGGCACGGCACGCCGAGTTTTAAGCTGGTGCACGACCCGGATGCCGCGCGAAAGCTGATGACGGACGCCGGATTCGGCCCGGGCAAGCCGCTGCGGACGAAGGTCGGCATCTCGACCTCGGGTTCCGGCCAGATGCAGCCGCTGTCGATGAACGAATACTTGCAGCAGAACCTGAAGGAGGTGTTCATCGAGGTCGAATACGAGGTCTATGACTGGAGCGCGCTGATCGACGTCTGGCATGGCGGCGCTAAGTCCCCGTCGACGCGCGGCTGCACGGCGATCAACTTCAGTTACGGGGCGTTCGACCCCTACAACGCATTCATCCGACTGCTGAAGTCGACCCTGGTGGCGCCGGCCGGAGTGAACTGGGGCTATTTCAGCGACCCCGAGTTCGACCGCATGTTTGACCAGGTCTACCAGACCTTCGACCCGGCGCAGCAGGATGCGTTGCTGCGCACCATTCACGAGCGCATCGTGGACCAGGCGCTGTTCCTGTTCGCCGCCCACGACCTGAACCCGCGCGGCCTGAGCCCGAAGCTGCACGGCTTCGTACAGGCGCAGAATTGGTTCCAGGACCTTACGCCCATCACCATTGCCTGACGGAGACGGCACCGATGCCTGACGAGATCGAGACCGATATGCGGGTCCTGCTGCGCCTGGCCGGCCTGTCGCTGCCCGAAAGCCGGATGCTGGTCATGCGCGACTCCTACGAGCGATGGCTCGAGATTGCGCGCGTCCTCGACGAGCCGCTGGCCTACACCGACGAGCCCGCCGTCGCGTTCCATCCTGTGGCCGGCGCGCATTGATGCCGGTTCCGAGCCTCGCCGAGGCCGCCAAGGGCATCGCCGATGGCAGCCTGTCCCCGGTCGACCTGACCAATGCGGCGCTGGACCGCATCGGCGCGCTCGACCCCTCGCTGCACGCCTTCATCGAAGTCACCGCCGAGCGGGCGCAGAAAGCGGCGGCCGTGGCGGAGCGGGAAATTCGCGCCGGCCGCCAGCGCGGCCCGTTGCACGGCATCCCATACGGCCTCAAGGACCTGTACGACGTCGCCGGACTTCGGACCACGGCGCATTCCCGCGTGCTGATTGACAATGTCGCCACGACGGACTCGCACGCGGCCGCACAGCTGGAGGCCGCCGGGATGATCCTGCTGGGCAAGCTGAGTACCCATGAGTTCGCCACGGGAGGTCCGAATAACGAGGTGCCGTGGCCCTGTGCCGTCAGTCCCTGGAACGCAGCGCATTTCGCTGGCGGCTCCAGCTCGGGTTCAGGCGTGGCGGTGTCGTCCGGCATGCTGCCGCTGGCCATGGGCAGCGATACCGGCGGGTCCATCCGGTTGCCGGCCGCCTATTGCGGCATCGTCGGCATGAAGCCGACCTATGGGCGGCTCAGCCGATACGGCATCGTGCCGCTATCGTTCAGCATGGATCACGCCGGGCCGCTGACCCGCACGGTCGAGGACTGCGCGATGGCGATGCAGGCGCTGGCCGGATACGATTCGCGCGATCCCGGATCGTCCGACATGCCGGTTCCCGACTACATGGCCACGCTGCGCCAGGGCGTCGCGGGACTGCGTATCGGCTACGCCCGGGCGTTCAATGACGAGGCCGGAGTGGGCGCAGAGGAAGCCGCGGCGATGGACGAGGCCGCGAGACTGCTCGCAAGCCTCGGTGCGGAGGTCGTCGACATCACGCTGCCATCGTGGAAGCACATGGTTGCCGCAACCTGGGGCATCATTCATGCCGAATGGTTCTCCGTGCATCAGAAGGACCTGCGCGAGCGGCCCGGCGACTATGCCCGGATCACGCGCGAGCGCCTCATGCTCGGCGCGTTCGTCACCGGCGCGCAGTATGTGCAGGCCCAGCGGCTGCGCCGGACGCTGTCGCTGCAGCTCGACACGCTGCTGGCCCGGTGCGATGCGCTGCTCGTCGCCCCGATCGCCGGCCCGGCGCCGCCGCTCACTGCGCTTGAGGACATCCCGCTGCGCACCGGCCAACCTCTGACGGCGCCCTTCAACCTCACGGGCCATCCGGCGTTGTGCCTGCCCGCCGGGCTGGCGGCGAATGGATTGCCGCTCTCGCTTCAGATCGTCGGCCGCCAGTTCGATGAGGCCGGCGTCATGCGCATTGGCCACGCCTACGAACAGGCGGCCGGTTGGCATCGGCTGCGTCCACCCGGCGGCTAGGCCAGCCTGCCCGCCGCAACGCGGACGCTACTCCATGCTGATCTTCGTCAAATCCAGGAACCACGACTGCACCGGCACGAAGCCCTTGACGCGCTTGCTCATCGCCCGCGGGTTCAGGTCGTGCACGATGAACAGCCAGGGCGCGCTGTCCACCAAGCGCTCATGCGCCTTGCGGAACGAGGCCTGGATCGCCTCCGGATTGGACGCCTCCGAGAGCTGCTTGAGCGCGGCCTCGAACTCGTCGTCGTGCCAGTGCTCCCAATTGAACCCCGCCGGCGAGAAGCTGGCGGTGGCGAAGTAGCGCGCCATGATGCCGATGTCGGATGACGGAGAACTCACGTTCAAACCCACCGCGCCCTGCAGGGCCGGGCTGTCCGGCGGCTGACGGCTGGAGGTCAGCACGACCTGCCACTCGACGACGTTGAACTCCACCTTGATGCCGCAGGCCTCCGCCAAGTTCTGCTGCAGGAACTCGTTCATCGGCAGCGGCACCATCTGGCCGGACCCGGAGGTGGAGATCATCACCTTGAAGCTGAGCGGCTTCGCAGGCCCATAGCCGGCGGCGGCGAGCAGGCCCTTGCCCTTGGCCGGGTCGAAGCCGTAGCGGTTTTGCGGATTGCCGAAGTTCGGGTCGTCCGGCTTTAGCCAACCCACCGCAGGCTCCGCCGTGCCGTCCAGCAGCGAAACGAGGCCCTCACGGTCCACACAATAGTTGAGTGCCTGGCGCACGCGGACGTCCGTGAAGGGGCTGTCTTTTCCCTCGCCCAGGAACCACGGCCAGACATGCGGATAGGGGCCCGTCGTCACGGTAAATCCCGCCGCCCTCAGCGACGGGATGCCGTCCGGCGGCGGCACCTCGATCCAGTCCACCTGGCCGGTGCGCAGCGCTGCCAGCCGGGTGTTGGCCTCCGGGATCGGCAGCAGCAGCACCTTCGACACATGCGCCTTGCGGGTGGCGTCCCAATAGCCGTCCCAGCGCGCCAAGGTCACGGATTGACGCGGCAGCACCGTCTCGATGCGGAACGGGCCGGTCCCGGCGGGCGGCAGCAGCGCGACCCGGCCCCAGTCCCGCCCGCCCTTGTCGAACGAGGCCGGGGAGGTGAACAGGATATACACGGCCTGGAACGGAAAGTAGGACGCCGGGACCGTGGTGGTGATGGCGACCGTGGCGTCGTCGACCTTGCGGTAGCTGCCCATCACCGGGACGCGCGCGCGCATCAGGCCGGACCCGGCCGCCTCGAACTGCGGGCTGTCCGACTTGAAGAAGCGGTCCAGGTTCCAAATCACCGCGTCGGCGTTGAACGGCGTGCCGTCGTGGAACGTGACGCCCTGACGCAGGTGGAACATCCAGGTGCGCTTGTCGTCCGGCGCCTGCTCCCAGCGCTCGGCCAGGCCGGGTCGCAGGACGGCGGGCTTGTCGCTGGGCGAGAGGTCCCAGAGCACGAGGCCCTCGAACGAGGGATACCCCAGGAAGCGCACGCCCTCGAAGCCGTTGTTAGGCGCGCCGGTCGTGGTCGGCAGGTCCGATGCCGTCATTGCGATGCGCAGGATGTCCTCCGCCCTCGCTGGCCCGGCGATGGTCAGGGCTGCCAGGGCCATGGCCGCGGCCGTGCGGCGAGGGTGGGCGTTCTTCATCGATCGCTCCTGTGGGAAACGCATCTTAGGCGCCGATCTTCAACGACCGAACGCGGCCATCATGCTGCGTATTTGGTCAGCATCCGATTGTTCCAGGACTTTGCAAGACAAACGTTCACAGTCGCTGATCGTGGTGCCCCGAACCGCTTGCTTCACGCGAGGGACAGCGGATGCATTCGTGCTGAAGCTGCGTAATCCAAGGCCCAACAGCAGTGGAACCATCTCCGGGTTTGCGGCCATCTCTCCACAGACCGAAACCGGAATCCGGTGATGTGCAGCGCCTTCGACGGTCATCTGAATGAGCCGCAGCACCGCGGGATGCAACGGATCGTAAAGCTCCGCGACCTCCGTCTCGGCACGGTCCACCGCAAGGGTATACATGCACAGGTCATTCGTGCCGATTGCGAAGAACTCCGCCTCTGCCGCAAGCATCCTCGCACACAGGGCCGCACCCGGTGTTTCGACCATGATCCCAAGTGGCGGCAGCATCTTGGGCAATGCCTCGCCGTGCTGGCGAAGACGGTCTGCCACACGCTGATATACGAGCTTTGCCGCCCGGACTTCTGCAACGTTGGTCACCATGGGCAATAAAACTCGGGCCGGGCCAGCACGCGCAGCACGTAAGATGGCGGCCAATTGGGTCTCAAAGAGGTTGGGCTGTCGAAGCAACAGACGTATGCCCCTCAACCCGAGCGCCGGGTTCGTGTCGGACAGTTCCGGAACCAGTCCAGCCGTCACCAACGCCTCGATCTCTTTTTCACCACCCCAATCCAAGACACGGATCGTCACGCAATCCCCGGCCATCGTCTCGATGACACCGCGATAGATCTCGGTTTGCTCATCCTCGGACGGCACGGTGTCGCGGTTCATGAACAGGAATTCGCTGCGCAACAGGCCGATACCACTCGCGCCGGACTGCGCAATCATCGCTACTTCGACGGGCAGTTCCAAGTTGGCCTGCAGACTGACGGGTTCACCGTCCAACGTCACAGACGCCAACCGCCGCAAACGCGATAAACGCTGCCGATCCCGCGCAAAGGCCGTAACCGCCCGGCGCGCACCAGAAAGGCTGCCGGGTCCGGGATTGAGCACGACGGTTCCAACCACGCCGTCGACGATCGCGATGCTTCCCGTCCGCAAACCCGCTATCAGGCCCGGTGCGCCAAGCACCGACGGTATGCCAAGCGCACGGAGTAGAATGGCTGTATGGCCGTCGGTCCCGCCCTCTTCGGTCGCGACGCCGGCGATCTGTGCCGGGTTGATCAGCGCTGCATCGGCCGGGCGGAGATTTTCGGCAATGAGAATGGCGCCCTGCGTCGCCCCGGAAAAGCTGCGGAATGGTGCGCGGGTAAGATTACGGACCAGCCGGCGACCGATCTCCCGAACTTCGTCGGCTTGCCGCTGCGGCCCGGCCCGGCGCTCGACGGCCAACTCGACGAAGGCCGTGGAAATGGCGTTCGCCTCCTCCATCACCGCAATTTCTGCCGAGACAAGCCGTTCCTGAATGCGCTTCCGCACGCCGCGGATCAGCCGCGAGGGTCCGAGCATTTGGATATAGGCGTCCAACAACGGCGCTATTTCGCTCTGGCTCTCCTCTGGCAGGACGACCAGACGACTCCGTAGTTTCAGAAGCTGCTTCCGGGATTGGAGAATGGCGGCGTCGAGCCGTGCTGCCTCCGACTGGATATCGGCAGCCTGTATTCTGTGCCGGGTAATTTGGGCAGGCGACTCGACCGCCCGAAAGACTGGCCCGATTGCCACGCCGGCACAGGCCGCTATACCGAACAGCCTTTGTTCAGGGAAGTGCGCCGCAAGCGCGCCAAGCTCGGGCGGCCCTGTTTTATCCGCGTCAGTCCCGCTCATTGAAGCCGGCCTCGACCAAGGCTGCCAAGGCATCGAGCGCCTCCTTGGCGTCCCAGCCGTCCGCTTGCAGTTCGAGCTGCGAGCCCTGCCCGGCCCCAAGCATCATCAAACCCATGATCGAACGCGCCGAGACCGTCTGTCCATCCCGGATCACGTCGACCGACGCGCCATACCGCTCGGCGAGAGTGACGAACTTCGCTGCGGCGCGAGCATGCAGGCCACGCAGGTTGGTCACCGTCACAGTCCGAGAAATCAGGGTCGGACTACCCGACGGAGGTGTCTCGGCGCCGCTCACGGTTCTAGTCGCATACGTCGGACTTCTTGCATGATGGCCGGAGATGCGATGCTGCGGCTATATATTTCCGTCCAGCAGCCTGCGCGCAGTCGACGCATTCTCCAAGCGTTTGGCTCGACCTGACCTTGGCAAGCTTCACCAGCATCGGTAGGTTGACGCCGGAAATGACCTCGACGCCTTCGCGACTCATCATCGAGATGGCCAGGTTGCTAGGCGTACCGCCGAACATGTCGGTAAGTAAAACCACACCGTCGCCGGTGTCGACCCGGGCGATACTCTGACGTATCTCGGCGCGCCGGCCTTCGATATCGTCATCGGCACCGATACAGACCGTTGCGACATTTCGTTGGGCGCCAACGACATGCTCCATCGCCAAACGTAACTCATCAGCTAAATGCCCATGAGTTACCAGCACAAGGCCGATCATTATGTTACCTTAAAAACTTTTGAGCCATCGATTATGGGTTGCGATATTGAAGCGTTTTTCCGTCTTGCGCCATGGTCGGAAAGGTTCGCCACCTCACGGGGCCGAGCGATGCCCTGCCGCTCCAACTCGCGATGGGTAACGATCACTTGTAAGTCTTTTCCTCCTGCAGCGCTACCAAACAAAGACGGCAAGTTTTCTGCCAAAAGCTCCACGATATGAACCGATCGATGCCGCCCACCCGTGCATCCAACCGCGATCGTCGCGTACTTCTTTCCTTCCTGCACGAAACGCGGCAGCACAAGCGTCAGTAAAACCTTGATAGCATCCACAAATCTTTCGAAATCTACATCGCTTGCGACATAGGCCGCTACCGCACTATCCAAGCCAGTGCTTGGTTTCAATATGGGATCGTAGTGTGGATTTCGCAGAAACCTTGCGTCGAATACCATGTCGGCCTCACGGGGCAGCCCTGCAGGAAACGCGAAGGATACCAAGGAGACCGCGAGGCCCGGCTGCTTTGCCCCGTTCGAATTATCCGGCCGGAAGCGTGCCTCAATGATTCTCCGCAATTCTGCCAGCGGCAAATCAGACGTGTCGATGACGAGGTCCGCTCCATCGCGAAGCGGCCGGGTCAACTCAGCCTCCTCAGTGATGCCATCGATCACGCGGCCTTGCGGTGCGAGTGGATGGCGACGGCGGGTTTCGGTAAAGCGCCGGAGAAGCACCGTCTCATCGGCCCAGGCGTAAATGAGCTCGGGCTGAAGCGCCGGGTTCTGGACTAGGTTGCGGAGCGTCGAGAGAACCAGGTCCGGATCAAAGCCTCGGCTGCGAGCGTCCAGTCCGATCGCCAGCGGACGCTCACTGCGGATGATGACGTCCGAGACCATGGTGAGTGGCGGGTTATCGACCGCTTCGTATCCAAGGTCCTCCAAAACGCGCAGTATTGAAGCCTTGCCCGCCCCGGATAATCCGCTCACCAAGACGACGCGCAACTTCAGCATGCAAATGCTCCAGCAAGCTGCTCAGTCCAACCCAAGGCGCAGTCCAATGCCAGAGCTACTCGGGAAGGTGCGGAGCATAGTGTCGGGTCGACGTGGACGAGCGGAAGCTTTGTAAGCGAATGCTGAACGGGATGTGGTATTCTCGATGGCTTTGCGAGTTCAACTGCGAGCACAAGCCGGCAATATCGAATAAATGGTAGTTTAACGATACCCAACCCGCGTACTTCGAGCAAACCCGCAAGAATGGCGGGGGCGGATGCGACACCATTCAAGATGCAAACCTGATCGTCCGCTACTAAGACAAAACCGCAATCTAACAAACGCAGCAAAAGGTCGGATTTCCCGATTCCCGATGGCCCCAGTAGTAAAACACCATGCCCCTCACGGGCAGCGCAGCTTGCGTGGATTTGCATGATGCCTGCTGTGTGGCCCGGATCACAACCGAATGGAAGTGCTTATCGCTGACATACGCAGAGATGATCCCAAGCGCCGATCTCACAACCGATATCCCCGATCATGCTCGCGGGAGGCGCACGATGAAGCGTGCTCCCACCACCTGGCCTCCATCACCCAGCCGGTTTTCCGCAGCAATCCGACCCTTGAGCGCCTCGACGATCTGCCGGCTGATCGACAAGCCCAACCCGGAGTGCTTGCCGAACTCCTCACCCATCGGCCGTTCGGAGTAAAATCGGTCGAAGACATGCTCCAATTTCGCCTCCGGCATGCCCGGCCCTTCGTCCATCACGCTGATCTCGACCATCGCTCCGGTCTCACGCGCCTGTAGAAAAATCGTCCCGTTCCTGGGCGAGAAACTACGCGCATTGCCAATTAGGTTTCGTAGCACCTGCACGAGACGCCCCTCGACCGCCTGCACCAACAACGGCGTTTCCGGCACATCCAAGGCAATGATCGGCTCCCCATCGACGCGGGTCGCATCGTGGATTTCGGCCAGGATCGCCAGGATCGACCCGACATCGAGCGGCTCCGTCGCCGTTCTCGACAGCTCGGCGTCGACCCGGCTCGCATCGCTGATGTCGCTGATCAGACGGTCCAAACGGATCACGTCTTCCGAGATGATCGCCAGCAGCCGCCGTTGCTGATGCGGATCCTCGATGCGCCGCAATGTCTCGATCGCGCTGCGGATACTGCTGAGTGGGTTTTTGATCTCGTGCGCGACATCCGCCGCAAACCGCTCCGTCGCATCCATGCGCGCCCATAAGGCAGCCGCGCTTTCCGTCAATGCATGGGCGAGCTCACCCACCTCGTCGCTGCGCCGCAGCAAGATTTTCGGGACCGTGCCGGCGCGGCCGCGGCCCTCTCGCATCTCATGCGCAGCACCCGCAAGCCGCAGGATTGGCCGGGCAATCGTCAGCGAGAGATACCACGACAGCGCGACCGTCAGGACCAGAGCAAGGGCAAACAGGCCTAAGATGCTCATCCGAACCGTCAGGAGACTATCGTCCACCTCTCGCGCTTCCCGGGTCAGCAGCACGATCCCAACCGTATTGCGGTTGCGCATGACGGGCTCGGCGACGGTCACCAGCAGACGGTCGTCCTGGGTGCGGCGGATGTAGGGCGGCATCTCACGCCCTAGGTTGGAGCCCGTCATGCGCAGCTCCTCCTTCACGTTTGGCTGCCAATCGATCCCGGCGCCATTCGGGCTGACTTCGACGAACGGACCCTGCGATTTGCGCGGCAGCAACGACATCAGCTTGTCATACACCGTGCCGACCGTACCCAGGACCCGGCTGCGTATCGCGGCCGGCGGCAGCGGCTCCGTCACGACGGCGCCGCCCGCACCCTCTCGAACCCGGCTGTCCGCGATCAACTGTCCGTCCGGCGCATAAAGCCGCGCTTGGGCATTCGGCGTCGGCTCCGTAAGGCGCCGCAGCAATGGCCGGGCCAAATCGGGCTGCAGGATCGGGTTATCTGGGTTTTGGTCACGCACGGCGCTCTCGCCAAGCGCTCCAGCATAGATGCGCGCCTGTTCCCGCAGCGCCTGCACCTCGGCCTCCAGCAGGCCATTTTGATACTGGTCCAAATAGAGCAGCGCCGCCAACAGCAGCGCCAACGGCAGCGCATTGACCAGCAAGATGCGTCGCAGCAGCGGCGAGACCCACCGCCGCCGGCTCCGGCGGGTCAGGTTCGCGGCTGGCGCCGCCGGCAGAACGCCGCTGTCAGGCATTCCTTGGGGTCAGCATCTACTGATCCTTATAGCGATACCCAATCCCATAGAGCGTCTCGATATGATCGAAGCTGTCGTTGGTCGTCCGGAATTTCTTGCGGACACGCTTGATATGGCTATCGATCGTACGGTCATCGACATAAATGTTCTCCCCGTACGCGGCGTCGATCAACTGATCCCGGGATTTCACCATTCCCGGCCGTGCCGCAAGTGCCTTGACCAGCAGGAACTCCGTCACAGTCAGCTGGATATCCTTGCCCTGCCACGTGCACTGATGCTTCGTCTCATCGAGCGTCAGGTCGCCCCGCACCATGACGCCCCCCGGAGCAGCGCCGGAACCCTCGGCCCGGCTGGTCTCGTTGCGGCGCAGCAGCGCGCGGATACGCTCGATCAGCAGGCGCTGGCTGAACGGCTTCGTGATGTAGTCGTCGGCGCCAAGACGCAGGCCCATGAGCTCGTCGACCTCCTCGTCCTTGCTGGTCAGGAAGATGATCGGCATCTGGCTGCGCGTCCGCAGCCGCTGCAGCAGCTCCATCCCATCCATTCGCGGCATCTTGATATCCAGCACCGCCAGGTCCACCGGCTTCGCGATCAGCCCCTGCAACGCGCTCTCGCCATCCGTATAGGTGCGGACGAGGAAGCCCTCCTGTTCCAAGGTCATCGAAATCGACGTCAGGATATTGCGGTCGTCGTCGACCAGCGCGATCGTTTGCTTCATGCGTCTGCTGCCTTCGCTGACCGGGCAGCGGTGGACGCCCGGCGTGTCCACTCCATGTGGGATTGAATTATGGCAGAATGCAGGGAGCAGCGAAATCAATGTCGGCAGCCAATGAACCTACGACCACTCCAGTCCCGGACGCCAGGGCTTTGCTTCGCGCCGCGCGGGCCGGAACGCTGGCGACCAACGGCGACGGCCAGCCGTTCGCATCCCTCGTGACCCCCGCCGCCGCTCCCGATGGGGCCGTGCTGCTGCTGCTGTCCGGCCTGTCGGAGCACACGCGCCATCTGCGCACCGAGCCCCGTTGCGCCGTGATGGTCGCCGGGCCGCAAGCCGACATCAATCCACAGACCGCCCCGCGTTTGACCATCACCGGCATTGCGGCCCCAGAGCCCGACCCGGCCCTCAAGGCGCGCTGGGTTGCGCTGCATCCCTATGCCGCATTCTACGCTGGGTTCGGCGACTTCCAGCTCTGGCGCATCGTGCCGAAGGCCGGCCTCTATATCGGGGGCTTCGCCAGCGCCACCCGGCTCCGCCAGGCAGACCTGGCCTGGGATCCCACAGCCGTCGAGGCGGTCGCGGCCGCCGAGGCCAGCGTCCTGACCCACTGCAACGACGACCATGCCGACGCGCTCGGGCTGATCGCCGCCGGGCATGGCGAAGACGGTTCGGGGTGGCGCATGGTCGCCTGTGACGTGGACGGCTGCGACCTCGCTCGCGACGAGGTTGTGGTGCGTGTCCCCTGGTCGGCCCCGGTCGCGGACGCCGCCAGCATTCGGGCCGAGTTGGTCCGCCTTACCAGCGCTGCACGAAATCGGCATAAAACGGCGCTGGACGATGGTTCACGCGTCGCCTAATAGCCCTGGTCATCGATCAGCAACCATTTGCCCGAAAGCAGTGGTGCTTTGGGGAGCATGTCAGTGACCGTCCAGCCAACCGCCTCGTCCTTGAGCCCCGGAGCCGCCGCACTGGCTGGGACCGGCGTCTTTCCGGGCTTGGCGGTGCACGCCAACCTGCAGGCGCCACAGCTGATCTCGCACGCGCTGCGTCGCAATGAGGGCACGCTCTCGGCCGATGGCGCCCTGGTGGTCGAGACGGGCATCCACACAGGCCGGTCGGTCGCCGACAAGTTCATGGTCGACGAGCCCGAGACCTCGGCCGACATATGGTGGCGTCACGGCAACCAAAAACTCGCCCCGCAGCATTTCGCGACGCTCAAGGCGCGCGTCCAGGCCTACTTGCAGGGTCAAGAATTGTTTACCCAAGACCTCTATGCCGGCGCAGACCCGGCCTTTCGAGTCCGCGTCCGCCTCGTCAGCACCGAGGCCTGGCATACTCTATTTGCGCGCAACATGTTCATCCGCCCCGATCCGTCGGAGCTTGCGGCCTTCGAACCGGATTACGTCATCCTGCACGCCCCAAACTTTCAGGCCGACCCGGCCATCGACGGCGTGCGATCGACCACCGCGATCGCCGTGTCCATCGCCCAGCGGACCATTGTCATCGCCGGAACCGAGTATGGCGGCGAGATCAAGAAGTCGATCTTCGGCATCATGAATTGGAAGCTGCCGGCCGAGGGCGTGCTGCCAATGCACTGCTCCGCCAACGTCAGTCGCACGACCGACGGCACGCCGGGCGAAGTCGCGGTGTTCTTCGGCCTGTCGGGAACCGGCAAGACGACCCTGTCGTCCGATCCCAATCGTCCGTTGATCGGCGACGACGAGCACGGCTGGGGTCCAAACGGCGTGTTCAATTTCGAAGGCGGCTGCTATGCCAAGGTGATCAACCTCAGCGCCACGGCGGAACCCGAGATCTACGCCGCCACCCACCGGTTCGGCACCGTCCTGGAAAACGTGGCGGCCGACGCCCATGGCACGATCGACCTGACGGACGGGTCGCTTACCGAAAATACCCGATCCTGCTATCCCATCGAGTTCATTCCGAACTGCGATCTGTCTGGACGCGGCGGGCAGCCACGCAACGTCATCATGCTGACTGCGGATGCGTTCGGCGTGCTGCCGCCCATCAGCAAGCTCAGCTCCGCCCAGGCCATGTATCACTTCCTGTCCGGCTATACCGCCAAGGTCGCCGGCACCGAGAAAGGCTTGGGCCGCGAGCCGCAGGCGACGTTCAGCACCTGCTTCGGCGCCCCATTCCTGCCGCGCCGGCCCGAGGTCTACGGCGCGATGCTGTCCGATCTCATTGCCCGGCACGGTGCCGATTGCTGGCTGGTCAACACCGGCTGGACCGGGGGTGCCTACGGGACCGGCTCCCGCATGAGCATCGAGCATACCCGCGCGTTGTTGAACGCCGTGCTGGACGGCCGCCTGAAGCAGGCCCGCTATATACGCGATCCGTTCTTCGGGCTGATGCTGCCGCAGGACATCCCCGGGATTCCGAACGACGTGCTGGATCCGCGTCAATCCTGGTCCGACAAAGCCGCCTATGATCGTGCCGCCGCCGATCTGGTGAGCCGCTTCGAACAGAACTTCGCGACCTTCCAAGGCGGCGTGACCGAGGACGTCAAGGCCGCCGCAATCCGTGCCGCCGCCTGAAACCATGACGGGTCAGCCTCGCGTCACTCCGGAACACTTCGACCGGCTCTATGCCAACGATCCGGATCCCTGGAAATTCGCTTCGAGCGACTACGAACGCGACAAGTATGCGGCGACCCTCGCCGCGTTGACCCTCCCGCGTTATACGCGTGCGTTCGAGGTCGGCTGCAGCATTGGTGTCCTCACGCGGCAGCTCGCTGCGCAGTGCGACGAGATCGTGGCCGTCGACGTCGCCGAAGCCGCGCTGCGCAGCGCTCAGGCGCGCTGCAGCGACCTGCACAGCGTGCATTTCGCACGCATGGTGGTCCCGCAGGATTGGCCTACGGGCGCATTCGACCTGATCCTGTTCTCCGAAGTGCTGTACTATCTTACCGCTGCCGAACGCCTGACGGCAGCCCGGCTTTCATTGCAAAGCCTGCTCCCAGGCGGGGCGATTATCCTCGTCAACTGGCATGGCCCGACCGACGGGGATTGCGACGGCAGCGATGCGGCCGAGCAGTTCATCGCCGCCTGTGCCCCGGCGCTACGGCCGGGCTCGCAGCAACGGGCCGAGAAATACCGGATTGACGTGCTGACTGCCTAAGATCAGGTCGGTCACGCCGGGATCGCTGCCGTTCCGATAAGTGCAGCGCCAGAATAGAATGGACGAGCCGGTCCTCGAAAGACCGGCTCGTCCTTAGCCATCAAACCGCAAGGCTTCTTGGCGCCTGCTGCGATGCCTGGCTCTATGCCGAGACGGTCAGCGCCAAGTGACGACCGCGGAACGGCTTGGGGGAGCGGTTGGAACGAGTTCCGCCTCGCCGACGGCGACGATTTGC
>CAXTJW010000023.1:0-21010 GCA_964244305.1 uncultured Acetobacteraceae bacterium | reverse complement strand
CCGAGATCAAGCGCCGCACCGGCAATCCGGCCGGGGACATGATCCGGCTGCTGGTTTGGCTCGCGAACCAGGGCGCGCGCTGGGCCGGCGGGTTACGAGCCGGGCAATACGTGACGACGGGATCGTGGACGGCAAAGGACTTCGTGACACCCGGCGCAGAGGTGCGGGTGGCATTCGACCATGCAGGGGAGGCCGCAATGCGGTTTTCGAAATGACGGCCGCGTTGATCGTCGGCGCCGGGCCGGGCCTGTCGGCGAGCCTGGCGCGTTTGCTGGCGAGACGCGGTTACGCCGTGGCGCTCGCGGCGCGGCGCACCGAAAAGCTCGCGGCGCTGGCGAGCGAAACCGGCGCCAGCCTGCACGCCTGCGACGCGGCCGACCCCGCCAGCGTCGCCGCCCTATTCGTGGCCGTCGGCGCGCCGGAGGTAGTGGTGTACAACGCGAGTTACCGCACCCGCGGCGCGCTGGTCGACCTCGATCCCGCCGAGGTCGCGAAAAGCCTGGCCATTACCGCATATGGCGCGTTCCTGGTGGCGCAGCAGGCGGCGCGCGGCATGCTGGCGGCGGGGCGCGGCACGATCATGTTCACGGGCGCATCGGCGGGAGTGAAGGGCTTCGCGCAGTCCGCGCCGTTCGCGATGGGCAAGTTCGCCCTGCGCGGGTTGGCGCAGAGCATGGCGCGTGAGCTGCATCCGAAGGGCATCCATGTCGTCCATGTCGTGGTCGACGGCGGCATCCGCTCCGCCGCCCGCCCGACGCCGCCGGAGCAGCCGGACAGCCTGCTCGACCCGGACGCCATTGCGCAGACCATGCTGGACGTGCTGGCGCAGCCGCGGTCGTGCTGGACCGACGAGATCGCGGTGCGGCCGTGGACCGAGCGGTTCTGATCGCCAAGCCGGACCCGTCGGCCAGTCCTATTCGGTTGGAGCAGGTGGACGAGATCGACTCCACCTCCGAGGCGTTGAAGGCGCGGGCCGCCGCTGGCGTGGTCGGCGAGGTTGCGCTGCTTGCCCGGCGTCAGACAGCGGGCCGCGGCCGGCTGGGCCGAAGCTGGCGCACGATCGATGGCAACCTGCATCTCTCGGTCCTGCTGCGCCCGCGTGAGCTGCGATGGCCCGGCCATTGGTCCATCCTGGCCGCCGTCGCCCTCGCCGACGCGCTTCGCCCTTATGTCGAGGGCGATGACCGCCTGCGCCTGAAATGGCCGAACGACCTGATGCTCGACGCGGGCAAGCTGGCCGGTATCCTGTTGGAGGCTGGCCTTTCCGACCCGCCTTGGCTGGTGATCGGGTTTGGCGTGAACCTGGCTGGGGCGCCTCCGGACCTCGGGCGGGCGACGGCCTGCTTGACCGGGGTCCGTCCAGCACCAGAACAGTTCGCGGACGAATTGCTCGGATCGCTGCAACGATGGCGCGAATGCTATGATCATGAGGGATTTGCGCCAGTCCGGGCCGCGTGGATCGGCATGGCGCATAGGCCGGGCGAGCTGATCGTCGCTGGCGCCGGCCCGCAACGCGTGCAGGGGGCATTCCGCGGCCTGGGCCTGGATGGCGCCTTGTTGCTCGATGGTGCAGGCGGCGAGGTCGCAATCACGGCCGGGGAAGTCGAGTAACACAGGGCCATTGGCTGCTATTTGCCGTATCCGCCGGTCACGAATTCAAGACCATCGCAACCATCTCGCTCCGCTTTTGTTCCCGAACGACTTACGATGCACGCCGACATGGCAGTCGGCTCGTGCGCCAATCTTTGGGAGCGTCCATGAAAGCACTCTGTTGGCACGGCAAGGGCGACATACGCTGCGACACCGTCCCCGATCCGCGCATCGAGCATAGCCGCGACGCCATCATCAAGGTCACCGCCTGCGCCATCTGCGGCTCGGACCTGCATATCTACGACGGGATCATTCCCGGCATGCAGGCCGGCGACGTCCTGGGGCACGAGACGATGGGCGAGGTCATGGAGCTCGGCTCCGAGGTTACCAACCTCAAGGTCGGCGACCGCGTCGTCGTGCCGTTCACCATCGCATGCGGTGAGTGCTTCTTCTGCAAGAAGGGCCTGTTCTCCGGCTGCGAGCGCTCGAACCCGAACCATAAAGCGGCAGCGGCGCTGTGGGGCCATTCGCCGGCCGGCCTGTATGGCTACTCGCATTTGCTCGGGGGCTATGCCGGGGGCCAGGCGGAATACCTGCGCGTGCCATACGCCGATTTCGGGCCGATCAAGGTGCCTGACAGCCTTACGGACGAGCAGGTGCTGTTCCTGTCGGACATCTTCCCCACCGGCTACATGGCCGCCGACCTCTGCGACATCCAGCCCGGCGACACCATCGCCATCTGGGGCTGCGGCCCCGTCGGGCAGTTTGCCATACGCTCCGCCCTGCTGCTCGGCGCGGGCCGGGTCATCGCCATCGACACCGTGCCGGAGCGCCTGGCCCTCGCGCGCGCCGGTGGCGCCGAGACCCTCGATTTCATGCAGGACACCATCTACGACCGGCTGCAGGAGATGACATCCGGCCGCGGTCCTGACGCATGCATCGACGCCGTCGGCACCGAGGCAAGCAACATCGCGAGCGCCGACAGCGTGCTCGACCGCGTGAAGCAGGCGGCGATGCTCGGCACCGACCGGCCGCACGTGCTGCGGCAGGCGATCAACAACTGCCGGAACGGCGGCATCGTCTCGATCGTCGGCGTGTATGGCGGGCTGCTGGACAAGGTGCCGATGGGCTCCGCCATCAACCGCGGCCTCACGTTCAAGATGGCGCAGACGCCGGCGCAGAAGTACCTCCGGCCATTGCTGGAACGCATCGAGAAGGGCGAGATCGACCCGTCCTTCGTCATCACCCACTCGGCAAAGCTTGAGGACGGGCCGGATTTGTATCGCGTGTTCCGTGACAAGGAAGCGGGCTGCATCAAGGTGGTGTTGAAGCCATGAACGACATTCAGACTGCAAAATTTCTCGGCTGGTTCAGCGTCGGCCTGGGTGCTGCGGAGCTGATCCTCGGGCGAAGGATGAACCGCGCGCTGGGTCTCGGCCAATCGCCCGCGCTGGTCCGGGCGTTCGGCGCGCGGGAGGTCGCGGCGGGCGCCATGGTGCTGATGTATCCCGACATGGCGGCACCGATCTGGCTCCGTGTCGCCGGCGATGCGCTTGACATCGCCGTGCTGGCGCGGGCGCTCACGGGCCGCAACCGTCGGCGCCAGGCGACACTGGTGTCGATGCTCGCGGTGCTGGGAGTGACCGCGCTCGACGTCGTGACCGCGGCTTCGCTCAGCCAGCGGCACAGCCGGGCGCTCGCGACGGCCCGGCGCACGCGGATGCAGCGGACCTAGGCCGGCCGGCTCACGCAGCGTTCTGGAAGTCCGGCGGGCTTTCGACGCAGACCCGGTTCCGGCCAGCGTGCTTGGCTGCATAGAGCGCGGCATCGGCACGCTCGACGAGCGAGACGGTGGTGTCGCCGGGCCAGAACTGCGCAACGCCCGCCGAGATCGTCACGCTGCCATGGTGCTGCTGCTGACCCTTGGTGACCAGCCGCTTGCCGTCCAGCACGGTGCGCATTTGCCCGGCTACAACCGAGCCCGCACGCAGGTCGGCTCCGGCCAAGATCACCGCGAACTCCTCGCCGCCATAGCGCGCCGCAGTGTCCCGTCCCTTTACGTTGTCGGCCACGACGCGCCCGACCAGCCGCAACACGAGGTCTCCCGTGCAATGGCCGTAGGTGTCGTTGAACCGCTTGAAATAGTCGATATCGAGCAACACGAGGCAAAACGCCTCGTGATCGACCTTCGCCCGCCCGATCGCCCGCCGCAGCCGCAGGTCGAATGCCTTGCGATTGCAAAGGCCGGTCAGCCCGTCCGTCGTCGCATCCTGCCTCGCTTCGAGCAAACCCTGCCGCAGCTTGCCGATCCGTGCGACCGACGCCGCGAGTTGATGCTCCAATGCCCGGTTGCGCTCGGCTGCCCGTGCCGTTTCGGCCGTGAGCACCGTCACGGCCTGCGTCAAGCCGATAACTGTTTGATCCTGGTCAAGCCGCACCGCGACGTCCGACAGTGTCTCACCGTAGGCACGCAACGCTTCCCGGCTACCGGCAACCTGGTCCACCAAAGTCTGCGCCGCCTTGTCCAACTGCTCCGAACCATGGGCGATGGCATCGATGTCGCTCTCGGACGCGAGGCAGTTCGCCCGCAGAGCCTCTAATTGCCCAAGCGTTGGCGCGACGCCGGCCTGAACCAGGGCGGAAAGCCGCGCCGAGAGATCTGGGTTGCTGCCGCTGACATGGGTATACCAGAGCTCAAAATTGGATGGGATCGGCAGTATTTCGCGCTGCTGCATCTCCAGCCAAGCCCGGTCTGCCAAATCCCGGACGAGCTTTGTCCGCTCATCGATCCGAGGCGCAGAGGGCTGTGCCAGCCCTGAATCGCTTTTGGACATTTTTTGCAATGGTCCCCAACGCAGCAGCCCGGAATGGATTGGGCGTCCGCGAAGCATAGGCCATTCGCTTTAACAGATCATGAACGCGATCGACGAACTCGGTGCACGATGTCCGGCGGCGCTCGCATGCGCCGCCGGTCCGCATGGGGTCCGCTTATGCTTTCGGGCTGGGGTGGCCCTTGTCGTTCTGCGCAGTGTTCGCCTTTGCTTGCTCGCCCGCCCGCGACGCCCCAGGTTTCTGGTCGGCTTTTTGCGCACTTGCCTCGACGCGGGGCGTCACTGGTGCCTCGACGCGGGGCGTCACCGGAGCCTTTTCTTCGAACCGTTCAGCCACCTTCTTCAGGTCGGCCGCCATCTGCGCTGGCTCCGGCCGGGCGGTCGACGGAGCCGTCGCGTTCCGGTCTTGCTGCGCCTGCTGCGTCCCACGATGCGGCGCGGCAATGCTGCGCGCCGTCTGCTCCACGATCACCTCGTCGCGCCGCACGGTGTCGCGCACCGTCTCGTGCCGCTCGGTCACCTCGCGGCGCAGCACGATCTCCTCCGTCACGCGCACGCTCTTCCAAACGTCCACCACCTCGAAGCTATCGCTCATCTCGACAGCGGTGTCGGTCAGGATGGCCTGCGTCGCGGTCGACGCGGCGCCGGTCGGCTTGCGCCGCTCGACGACGACCCGCTCCTCGCGCAGCGACACGCCCTGCTCCACCGGGGTCTCGACGACAAGCCGGCGGACGCGCGTCGTCTCACCGGCAACCCGGCGAGTGCCGACATTGAGTGTCTCCTCGCCGACCGGGATCACCTCCACGTTGCCGGCTGCCTCACGCGCCGCACCAAATCCGGACCGTGCCTCGATGTCCGTTCGCGGCGCATAGGCGGAAAGGAGCTGCTGCGAGGCCTTGCCGATCGAGAACATCATATCCCACAACGGCACTCCGGTCGCGACCACCGCAGTTTCCGTGTTCTTGGGCTGCAGGCCCGCGTCGCGCCGGGCAGTATTCGTCTCGTAAGCCATCATAGTCTCCTCGTTCATCATAGTGCCGTGCAACGGGGCTGTTACGGTCGCCGGACAGGCTTGCCGGCGACCGCAGCCTCAGGACACGACTAGCTTTGGCCGTCTGGAGCTCACTCGGCCGCGGTACTATGGACGCGGGTGGCCTGGTTCCGCTGCTCGATCTGTGCCTCAAGCGGGGGCAGCGTCTCGTCGGCGGTGCGGCGAACGGCGCGGACCAGGGTCGCAGTCCCCTGCATGAGCGCGTTCATGTATTCCCGTACGAACCGCTGCTGCAGCTCGATCATGGCGGCCGGGTTGGTAAGGCGGAACAGCTCCTGCGTCGCACGCAGGTTGGTTTGCACGACGCCTTCGACCAGGCCAGCCATTCCCTGCCGCATATCGTTCAGGCCACCCTCGGCGGCCTTGGGCAGCAGCATCAGCTTGCGCATGCTTTCCGACGTGTCCTGCGCGACATGCGCCACCTTATGGCTGACGTCTTCGAACTTCTGCGCCGCATCCTGGGCGATCTGACGCTGGCCCTCGGCCATCGCCTGGGCAGTGCGGCGCATCGTCTCGCTCGTCTGCTCGTTGGCGCGGCGCAACACTTCGACGCCTGCCTGGGTACTTTGGCGCGTCACATCGGCGGTGGCGTCGGCACCCTTGCGCAGGGCCTCGCCGGCGACCCGGCTGTTCTGCTGGGCGGCGTCCGCGCCCTCGCGCACCGCCTCAGTTGCCGCACGAGTTTCGGTCCACGCGGCAGGTGAGCTTGCTTGCCCCCCGTTTTGCTTGGGATCTGCAACTTTGTTTATGTCAGGCATTGTCCGTCTCCTTTGACGACCTGCTCTTAACGAAATTGTGCGGCGCACAAAAGTTAAATGTCCGCTAATAAAAAGTTACAAAGACGACGCGATACTACCATTTACAAAGTGAATAAGCTGGAGACCCCGGGGCGATTGAATGTGCACCCAAGTAGATGCATTAATCAAAAAACGTTCTTACCCGAAAGTTTAGCAGGTATTCAGCTAGCCGTGATTGTCTCATGAAATTTCTAACGTAAATACGTTTTGCTCGACATCATGGCTCCATATTTGTTGTTTTTTTTGCAAAGAGTTCGACACATCTCATACGGTGCGACATTATCCCGGTCACCCGAGCGAATTACGTCGTCCGTTCGAGACTCAGTTGCAGCGCCTAGACCGAGTTGATCAGGCTGCAAAGCGACCTTCTAAGGCCCCGCCAACAGTCAGTCCCTGCCTAGAGCTCGACCTGCGTGCCCAGTTCGATCACCCGCTTCGGCGGAATTTGAAAGTAGCTCGACGCGCTCACGGCGTTGCGGGTCATGAATGCATACAGCTTCTCGCGCCATACCGACAGCTCCGGGCTCATGGTCGGCACCGGGGTCTCGCGGCCCAGGAAGAACGATGTCGTGGCAATGTCGATCGGAAACTCGGAACGGTGCGCCTCCAGCGCCGCAGGAACCTCCGGAGCGTCCGCAAAGCCGAAATGCAAGGTCATCTCGGTGAAGCCCTTGCCGAGCGGCTCGATCGTCATCCGGTCCGCCTCCCTAATATAGGGCACACGCTCGGTGATGACCGTGAGCAGCACGACGCGCTCATGCAGCACCTTGTTGTGCCTGAGGTTGTCCACCATCGCATAGGGCACCGTCTCTCGGCGGGCGGCGAGGTAGACCGCGGTCCCCTCCACCCGGGGCATCCTGGACTGGTCGAGCTGGGCGATAAAATGCCGCAGCGGCGGGTTATCCTCGCTGGTGCGCTCCAGCACGATCTGCCGGCCGCGCCGCCATGTCGACATCAGCGTGAACACGACCGCCCCGACCAAGAGCGGAAACCATCCGCCTTGCGGAATCTTGACCGCGTTGGCAGTGAAGAACGCGAGGTCGACCAGCAGGAAGAAGCCGATCACTACCGCCGTCACCGGCAGGCTCCATCGCCAGACCCGGCGCGCAACCAGCGCCAGCAGACCGGTCGTGATCACCATCGTGCCCGCCACCGCAATGCCGTAAGCCGCCGCCAAATTGTCCGACGAGCCGAACGCCAGCACCAGCCCGAGCACGCAAATCATCAGCAGCCAATTGATCTGCGGCACATACACCTGGCCGATCGCCTCGTCCGAGGTCTGGTGCACGTCGAGCCGGGGCAGCAGGCCGAGTTGCATCGCCTGCTGCGACAGCGAGAATGCGCCGGAGATCACCGCCTGCGATGCGATGACGGTCGCGGCGGTCGCCAGTAGCACGACCGGCACGAGGGCCCAGTCGGGGAAAAGATGGAAGAACGGGCTGCCGATCGCGTCGGGATGGGCGAGGACGAGCGCGCCCTGGCCGAAATAGTTCAGCACCAGCGCCGGCAGCACGAAGGCGAACCAGTCGAGCCGGATCGGCCCGCGGCCAAAATGTCCCATGTCAGCATATAGCGCCTCCGCCCCGGTCAGCGCCAAGAACACCGAGCCGAGCGCCAGGAAACCGATCCAGCCATGGCTGAACAGGAAGCCGAGCGCATAAAGCGGGTTGAGCGCCGCGAGCACGCCGAGGTTCTGCACCACCTGCACCAGTCCGGCGATCGCCAGCATGGCGAACCACACCGCCATCACCGGGCCGAAATACTGGCCGATGCGCTCGCTACCCCGGCTTTGCACGACGAACAGGCCGATGAGGACGACGACGGTGAGCGGGATGACGTAGGGCTTCAGCAGTGGAGCGGCAACTTCCAACCCCTCGATCGCGCTCAGCACCGAGATCGCGGGCGTGATCATGCCGTCGCCATAAAACAGCGCGGCACCGGCAATCCCGACCATGAGCAAGGCGACCCGCCGCCGCCGGTCGGTTTCGGAGTGCGCCGCGAGGCCGAGCAGCGACATGATGCCGCCCTCGCCGTCATTGTCGGCCCGCATGACGAATAGCACATACTTGATCGTCACCACGACCATCAGCGCCCAGAACACCAGCGAGAGCAGGCCCAGCACCACCTCGGCGTTCGCGCCGCCGCCGGCCGCCTTCAGGCACTCGCGCAGGGTGTAGATCGGGCTGGTGCCGATATCGCCATAAACGACGCCAAGCGCGCCGATGACGAGCGCGCGGCGCATGGGGTTGGCTTTGGCAGGTTCGCCGTCGGTAGGGTGCTGCTGCGGCGCAGTCGCGTTGGCTTGGACCGACATGGCTACCTATTCAGAGCAAGGGCAGAACCCGTTAACCCGTGAGGCAGCGTCGCGGTTGCTTTGTCAATCAGGCAATTGGATCAGAATGGCCGGGTCCAGCGGACACGATGTATGCCCGCTGGACCTGCCCGATGCCTAGCCCTGCGCGCTCGGGACCGCGACGAACAGGCTGTGGCCGTCACGCAGCACCCGCAACGCGACCGCCTGCTGCTTGGCGCCCTGTTGCGAGCGGATCGCCTGCACCGCCTCCTGCGGCGTGGTGACCTGCCGGTTGCCGACGCTGGTCACGACGTCACCCGCCCGCAGGCCCGCTTCGCTCGCCGGGCTGTTGGGCCGCACGCCCGCGATCACCGCGCCCTTCACGTCCTCGCCCAGCCCAAGGCTCTCCCGCGCCGCCGGGTTGATCGGCGCCAAGGCGAGGCCGAGCTTGGCCCCGCTCGACGGTTCGCCGGGAGCGCCCGCGTCGGCCGTCTTGTCCGGCAGCGATGCGGCCGTCAGCTTCAGCGTCTGCTCGGCCCCGTCACGCTGCAAAGCCAGGGTCGCAGTGCTGCCGGGATGGATCGCCGCCACCTGCCGCGCCAGCGCGCGCGGGTCGTCCACCGCAACGCCGTTCACCGCCGTAACCACGTCGCCCGGCTTAAGCCCAGCCTTCGCGGCGGGACCGTTCGGCTCGACATCCGCCACCAATGCACCGACCGGATGCTCCAGCTTGAGCGCCGCCGCCATCTCGGGATTGAGCTTCTGCGACATCACGCCGAGGTAGCCGCGCTCCAGATGGCCATGCTCCTCCAGCTCGGCCACGACCTGCTTGACCAGGTTCGACGGAATGGCGAAGCCGATGCCGACCGAGCCGCCCGATGGGCTGAAGATCGCCGTATTCACACCCATGACGGTGCCATCGGTGGCGAACAACGGGCCACCGGAGTTGCCGCGGTTGATCGGCGCGTCGACCTGCAGGAAATCGTCGTAAGGCCCGGCGCCGATGTCGCGGCCGCGCGCCGAGACGATGCCCGCCGTCACGCTTCCGCCGAGGCCGAACGGGTTGCCCATCGCGATCACCCAGTCGCCGGGCTGCGCCTTGTCGCTGTCGCCCAGCGCCAGAAAGGGCAGCTTCGCGCCGGCGTCGACCTGCAGCACGGCGATGTCGGTGCGGGCGTCGCGGCCCACCACGCGGGCATTCAGCTCGCGGCCGTCATCCAGGGTCACGACGACCTTGGTCGCGCCGTCGACGACATGGTTGTTGGTGACGATGTGGCCGGCCGCGTCGATGATGAAGCCGGAGCCGAGCGCCTTCGCCACCTGTCCCCCATTGCCCCGCTGCTCATTGCCGGACTGATCGTCGCTGCCCGGATGATTGCCGCCGAAGAAGTGGCGGAAGGTCTGGTCCTGGTCCGACCCCTGCGGGAACGGCGAGCTGGCCTGTTCGGCCTGGACACGCTCGGTGCTGGTGATAGTCACGACGGCCGGGCGCACGCGGCGCACAAGGTCGCCGAAGCCCGGCATCGCGGGCACGGCGGGTGCCGCGATCGGTGCGGCTGGGTTGGCCGAGTCCTCGGCAGAGGCGGGGCGGAGCGAGACGCCGAGCCCTCCGAGAGCAGTGCCGGCCAGCAGCACGGCGGCGAACGCGGCGTTGCGGCGGGATTTTAAGCTGGACATTGTTGAGCTCCTGATGCGTCGGCGGATCGCCTCCGCCTCGACCCGCATATGCACTGCCCCGCATGGAGCTTCGCCTGGCGCCATCATGTCGATTTCGTCAGACTTCGGGGAAGGTCCCAGGGAACGTGAGCGTCACCGATAGGCCGGGCGCAGCGTCCGCCAGCCGCAGCGATGCGCCATGCAGCCGCGCCACTGCGGCAACGAGCGCCAGGCCGAGCCCGCTGCCCGGCGTATTGCGGCTGCGGTCGAGGCGGTAGAACCGCTCCAGCACCCGTTCATGTTCGGCGGCGGGGATGCCCGGCCCGTTGTCGCTGACGGCCAACGCCACGATGGGTCCCGTATCGATGGAAACCGTGGCGCAAACGCCGGGTCCGCCATGCGCCAGCGCGTTCTCGATCAAATTGGCCGCGGCCTGGCGCAACAGTGCGGCATCGCCATGCACATGCCGCCCCGGCGCTATGGTTACCTCCAGGCGCTGTTCCGCGTCCTCGGCCACCGCCGCATACAGCTCGGCGACATCACTTGCCAGCGCGGACAGGTCCACGGCGGCGAACTCCGAGTCGGTCAGGCCCGCCTCCACCCGGGCGATGCGCAGCAACGCGGAGAAGGTCGCCAGCACGCCGTCCAGCTCGATCAGGCTGGCGTCGAGCGTCCGGGTATCGGCCTCCGGCTCGCGCGGGCGGGCAGCGGCGGCCTCGAGCTGCTGGCGCAGGCGGAACAGCGGGCTGCGCAGGTCGTGCGCGATGCTGGCCGTGGTCGACTGCAGGCCCTCGACCAGGGTTTCCACCCGCGCCAGCACCGCGTTCATCGTGCCGGCGAGCCGATCGAACTCGTCGCGCGATCCGCTCAGCGGCAGGCGGCGGGACAGGTCGCCGGTAATCACCGCCTGCCCGGCCTCCGACACCTGCCGCAGCCGCAGCTCCAGCCGCCGCGCCACGATGAACCCGAGCAGCAGCGCCGCCAGCGCCGCCACCGCGCCTGCGACCGGCAGCGCGCCCGTGAGGGCCGCAGCGCCGCGGCGCACCGGGGCGAGGTCCGCGCCCACCAGCAGCTCCAGTCCACCCGGCAGCGCCGCACCGAGCACGCGCAGGTCGCGTCCGTCCGGCGAACGCAGCGTGGCGAAGCCGTGCAGGCCGACCGGCGCGTCGTTGAGCGCCCCGGCAACGCGCGTCCCGTCGGCGGTGCGCAGCAGCACCAGCGCGCCCCGACGCCGCGCCGCCCCCGCAACGCTGGCGGCGAGACCCTGCGGTCCCAGGTCTTCAAGATCCTCCAGGTAGCCCTCGGCCTCGGTCGCGATCGCCGCGTCGAGCTGCGCGCCGAGCGCCCCCTCCACCCGCAAATAGCCCCAGCCGAAGCCGGCGCCGCAGACGAGCATCACCAGAACGGCCGACAACGCGGCAACCCGGACCGCGAAGCTGTGGCGCAGGCCGCCCATGCCCCGGCCCCAGCTATCCGGGGCCGAGCATGTAGCCCGCGCCGCGCAGGGTGCGGATCAGCGGCGGGCTGCCCGCATTCGCCTCACGGCCCGCGTCCAGCTTGCGCCGCAGCCGGCTCATATGGACGTCGACGACGTTGGTCGTGGGATCGAAGTTGAAGTCCCACACCCGCTCGAGCAGCATCGTGCGCGTCAGCACCTGGCCCGGCCGGCGCATCATGAACTCCAACAGGCGGAACTCGGTCGGCAGCAGCTCGATCGTCTGGCCGGCCCGCCGCACGGTGCGCCGCAGCAGGTTCATCTCCAGGTCGCCGACCCGTAGGATTGCAGCCTCGCCGTCGCTGGTGGAGGCGGCGCGCCGGGTCATGGCGTCCAAACGCGCGCGTAGTTCGCTGAATGCGAACGGCTTCGCCAGATAATCATCTGCGCCGGCGTCGAGCCCGTCCACTCGCGCGTCGACCTCGCCCAGTGCGGTCACCATCAGCACCGGGGTGCGATTGCCCGACGCGCGCAGGGCCCGCAGGATGCTGAGCCCATCCGGGCCCGGCAACATGCGATCGGCGATGATGGCGTCGAATGCCTCGTTCAGCGCCAGAAAGAGGCCGTCGCGGCCGGTATGTGCCGCCTCGACCACGTGGCCGATTTCCCGCAGCCCCTTCGCCAGGTAGTCGGCGGTGACCTCGTCATCCTCGATCAGCAGCACGCGCATCGCAACCCTTCACACCTTCCCTGTATTCGATCGGCGGGCACCAGTGCATTCGAGACATAGCTCCATATCCTTCACAGCGGGAGCATTCTCACAAACCTCGGATGGATCATCCCAAAGAGGCATCAAATCAGGCTGGTAGACTTGAGAGGGACGGCAGAGCCGCCACGATACCATGCCATTTACTGTCGATGCATTTCACCTCGCACGTGCGCAGTTCGCATTCACGGTGGCGTTCCACATCATCTTTCCTGCCTTCTCCATCGGCCTGGCGAGCTTCCTCGCCGTGCTCGAAGGCTTGTGGCTTTGGACCAAGCGGCCGGTGTTCTTGGAGGTCTATCGCTTCTGGCTGCGCATCTTCGCCGTCGGCTTCGCCATGGGCGTCGTCTCCGGCCTGGTGATGTCCTACCAGTTCGGCACCAACTGGAGCGTGTTCGCCAAGCTCGCCGGCCCCGTCGTCGGCCCGGTGATGGCCTATGAAGTACTGACGGCGTTCTTCCTCGAAGCCGGATTCCTCGGCGTCATGCTGTTCGGCATGAGCAAGGTGGGCCCGCGGCTGCACTTCGCGGCGAGCTGCCTGGTGGCGTTCGGGACCCTGCTCAGCGGGTTCTGGATCCTGTCGGTCAACTCCTGGATGCAGACCCCGGCGGGCTACACCATAGCGCCCGACGGCCGCTTCCTGCCCGAGAGCTGGCCGCGTATCATCTTCAACCCGAGCGTCTTCGTGCGCTTCCCGCACATGATCCTGGCCAGCTATCTGTCTGTCGCGTTCGTCGTAGGCGCGGTCGGCGCGTGGCACCTGCTGCGCAACCGCCCCAACCCACAGGCCCGGCTGATGTTCAGCATGGCGATGTGGATGGCCGCCATCGTCGCGCCGATGCAGATCGCCATGGGCGACATCCACGGGCTCAACACGCTCGAGCACCAGCCTGCCAAGATCGCCGCCATGGAGGGGAGCTGGGAGCCGCGCAACGGCGCCCCCCTGACCCTGTTCGGCCTGCCCGACATGAAGCAGGAGCGCACGAAGTGGGCGATCGAGATCCCGCACCTCTCCAGCCTGATCCTGACCCATAACTGGAACGGCCGCGTGCCCGGCCTGCTGGAGTTCAAGCCGCAGGACCGGCCCAACTCCGCCGTCGTGTTCTGGTCCTTCCGCGTGATGGTCGGCATCGGCTTCGCGATGTTCGGCCTCGGCGCCTGGAGCCTGTGGGCGCGCTACCGCAAGCGCCTGTATGAGAGCACGTGGCTGCAGCGCACCGCGGTGTTGATGGGTCCGGCGGGCTTCGTGGCCATCCTCGCCGGCTGGGTCACGACCGAGGTCGGCCGGCAGCCCTACACCGTGTATGGCCTGCTGCGCACGGCCAAGAGCCTGGGACCGGTCGGCCTGCCGGGCGTCGCGACCAGCTTGGCCATCTTCGCCATCGTCTACTTTGCCGTGTTCGGTTCGGGCGTGCTGATCTTGCTGCGTATGATGGGCAAGACGCCGGGATCCGAGCCGTCGCACGATCCCGCGGTGCCGATCCGCACGGCGGGGATCGTGCCCGGCCCGGCGGCGGCGCACGGGGCCCCTCAGCCCCAGCCGGCGGAGTAGGTCAGATGGGCATCTCCATCGACCTCTCGACCGTCTGGGCCGGACTGCTGGCCTTTGCCGTGCTGATGTATGTGGTCGCTGACGGGTTCGACCTGGGCTGCGGCATCCTGTTCGCCTTCGAGCGCGGGCGGCAGGACCGCGACGCGATGGTCAACAGCATCGCGCCGGTGTGGGACGGCAACGAGACCTGGCTGGTATTGGGCGGCGCCGGGCTGCTGGCAGTGTTCCCGCTGGCCTACTCGATCATCCTCCCGGCTTTGTATCCCACAGTGATCGGCATGCTGCTGGCGCTGATCTTCCGCGGCGTCGCGTTCGAGTTCCGCTTCCGCGCCGACACCGAGGCTGGGCGGGCACGGTGGGACCTGGTGTTCTTCGCCGGCTCGACCGCGGCGGCGTTGTGCCAAGGCCTTACGCTGGGCGGCCTGCTGCAGGGCATCCGGGTGGTGGACGAGGCCTATGCCGGCGGCTGGTGGGACTGGCTGACCCCGTTCACCGTGCTGTGCGGGATCGCGGTCGTTGTCGGCTACGCCCTGCTCGGCGCGACCTGGCTGATATGGCGCACGTCGGGCACGCTGCACGACCGGGTGCGGCGGCAGGCCTGGTGGCTGGGCTGGGCGACGCTCGGCATGATCGGCGCCGTCAGCCTGTGGACGCCCTTCCTGCGCGGCGACCTGGCGCATCGCTGGTTCTCCTGGCCGGGCATCGTGCTGACCAGCCCGGTGCCGGCGCTGGTGGCCCTGCTGGCGATCGGCTTCTTTCGCAGCCTGGCGCGCGGACGCGAGCTCGCGCCGTTCCTGTGCGCGCTCGGCTGGTTCGTGCTGGGCTTCGCGGGCCTGGGCATCAGCCTGTTCCCGCTGATCGTGCCGCCCACGCTGACCATCTGGGACGCCGCCGCGCCGCGCGACAGCCAATTGTTCCTGCTGGTGGGCGCCGCTGTCCTCATTCCCGTCATCATAGCCTACAGCGGCTACGCCTATTGGGTGTTCCGCGGCAAAGTGCAGCACGACGCAGGGTATCATTGATGATGGAGGCGACATCGAAGCGCTGGCTTTGGTTTGCCGGGCTATGGGCAGCCAGTGCGGCGGCGACGGCGCTGGTCGCCTATGCACTGCGCTGGCTGTTGCTGGGTTAATCTCGCATGAAGCGGCCGCGGACGCCGCATCCGGTCGCGGCGGCCCAGCGAGCCAACCCGGCCACGTCCGCGCGCCGGCTGATGAGGAAGTAGCAGCCGTAGCGGACCAGGTCCGCCGCGAGCCAGCCCCACATGCCGTAGCGGCGGAAGATGTAGCCGCGGTTGCGGAATTGGTAGAACTGCTTCGCGGCCTCCTGTGGCACCACGGCGTAGAACCGGCCGCCGAGGATCGGGTGGATGTCGGCGTGCGAACCCGGATGCAGGAAGTGCGCCGCGGTATCCAGCACAATGCGCGCCCCGGCCCGGCGGGCACGGAACAGGAACTCCACCTCATCGCCGCGGATGAAGAAGCGCGCGTCCGGTAGGCCGATGCGGCGGAACAGGTCGGCACGGATCAGCGCGCCGTTGAACAGATGCGCGAAGCCGGCAACCGGGCCGTGGCGCACCAGCGCGTCGACGTCGAACAGCGTGCGCCCGGCGATCCGCACCGGGAACGACAGCCGCCGCCGGGCGTCCACGTCGACGACGAGCGGGCCGACCAGGTCGGCGCGATGCTCCGCCGCCGTCGCCAGCAACGCGCCCAGGCAATGCGGGCCATCCGGCCGGCCGTCATCGTCCATCAGCCACAGCCACTCGGCGCCTGCGTCCAGGGCAGCCTGTATCCCCGCGCCGAACCCCCCTGCCCCGCCGGTGTTGTGCGCCAGCCGGAGGCAGTCGATCGCCGGATAATGCTCCAATGCCTCGCGGGTGGCGTCCTGGCTTGCATTGTCGACGACGATGACGGCTTCGGGCCGGCGGACTTGGTCCAGCACGGAATCGAGGCACTGCCGCAGCAGCGCCGGGCGGTCGCGTGTGACGATGACCGCCACCACGTTCGTCGCGGCTCCACTCGCCAGGTTGGTCGCGGTTCCGCTCGCCGGGCGCCTGGGAACCATGCGGCCGGGCCGCAACAGTGACTGCGCCGCTGCGCCCACGCCTAGCTCGCAACCGGCGTCGCTGATCTCATCGACTGAACTCATGCGTATACACTACGTTCCGCTCACGCTGCCGGAACCTCGTTAAACGCAAAGGTGATGTTATCGTACGTATTATCACACGCGATGCCGAACACGAAGGCGGAGCCCTCGCTTCGGTCGGCGGCGAGCATTATACGTTATTGCACCGGATTATACTCGATCGCCCAACCGGGTTGCGCCCACTCTATTGGCGCATTCTGCCGGCGAACGACGAGGCATTGCGGGCATGGCCCATGGCGGGCGAGAGCCTGCAGATCGCAAAAGGCGCCACGGTCTCGTTCGATACCTACTTCAATGGCTTGTTCGAGCAGCACTGGCGCCTCTACGCCAATGCCGGCGCCTTCACGCTGGCGCTGCGCATGCAGGGCCGGGCCGCGCTCCGGATCTGGCGCCGCACGCCCGGGACCAGCCCAACGCTGCTGCACGAGCAGGAGATCGCCGGACCCGGCGAAGTCACCGTGCCGGATGACAATGCGCATTTCCGTCAGGCCGGGCTGCTGTGGTTCGACCTGACGGCGCTCGATGAGCCAATGATCCTCGAGGGTGCGGAGTGGTCCGTCTCCGGCGCGGTATTGCCGCAGGCCCGGCTGGGCGTCGTGATCTGCACCTTCAACCGGGAGGCCGCGCTCGGCGCAGTGCTGACGGCGATCGCCGGCGACGACGGGTTGGAGGCCGCGGTCGCGCGCGTCATCGTGGTGAACCAGGGGCGGCCTGGGCTGGTCGCCCATCCCAGCATCGCCGGCGCAGCCGCCCGGCTCGGCCCCAGGCTGCGGATCGTCGAGCAGGCCAACCTCGGCGGCGCCGGCGGCTTCGGCCGCGGCCTGATCGAGGCGCTGGACGACCCGGCCGTGACCCACACCTGCTTCCTCGATGACGACGTCCGGGTCGAGCCGGAAAGCCTGCGCCGGATGGCCGCGTTCTTCACCCTGGCGCAAAGGGACGTGGCGCTCGGCGGCCACATGCTGGACAGCATCAGCCCGACCACGCTCTATGAGGCCGGCGCGGTCGTGCTGCCGAATTGGGCCCCGAAGCCGCTGCATCACGGGCTCGATCTCACCGATCCCGACACGCTTGATACGCTGCTGGACCCGTACGCCATGCACTTCAACGGCTGGTGGATGTTCGGTTTCCCGAAGCGCTGGATTGACCGGGTCGGCATGCCCCTGCCGTGCTTCATCCGCGGCGATGACATCGAGTTCGGCTTGCGTTTGCATGACTCCGGCCTGCCCGCCGTGGCCATGCCCGGCATCGGCGTCTGGCACGAGCCGTTCTACCTCAAGCTCGGCGGCTGGCAGCTGTATTACGAGACGCGCAACGCGATCACCTGCGCGGCGCTGCATCAGGATTTCACCCCCAACCGGGTGGCCGTGCTGCTGCTGAAGCGGCTGCTGCTCCAATTGCTGACCTACCGCTATTACAGCGCGGCGCTGATCGTGCGCGGGATCGAGGACAGCCTGCACGGCCCCGGCATCCTGGACCGCGATCCCCGGCCGCTCCACGCCAGCCTGGGTGAGCTGCGCACCCGCTATCCAGAGGGCAGCGTCGAGCGCGAACGTGTGCTGCCGTCGGCTCCGGTCGGCCGGTCGCCGCGGTTCCTGCCTGGCTTCATCGCGGCGATGCTACGGGCCTTGATGAGCAACTGGCTGCGTCCGACCCAGGGCGACCTGCTGCCGCGGCGGCTTCTGGTTGCGAACTTGGTCTGGTTCCGCGTCCTGCGATCGGACTGCCTGGCCGTGGAGACCCATTGGGACCGCGAGCTGCCGGTGTTCCGGCGCGACCGGGCGAAGTTCCGTAGCCTGCTGAACTCCGGGCTGCGCGCGATCGCACGGCTGCGCAGTGCTGCGCCGGGTTTGCAGCGGGATTGGCGGGTGGCGTCGCCCCGCCTGACGTCGATGCCGTTCTGGCGCGACTATGTCCGCAAGGGTGCACCGGAGATTTAGCCGAGGCCTGGCGCCATCCCGGAGCTGGTCCAATTAAGTGGGCCACATGTAGTTAGGGCAAGACATCGGATCGATTCTGCCTTGATGCACTATTATTTGAATCGGTCCGGAGGCGCCTGAGTTTGAACCAAGCAGAATTATTTGGTTACGTTCGTGAAAATAAGGTCTAAGAGCTACTGATTACCCGACAGTCTCTGGGGTTCGGGTAACCGGGGGCGCCTGTGCTCTTCCGAAGCGGAGAGCCATGGACACCATTCAGTCTACGATCAGGCCAATGTTCGCCAATAAGGTCCTGCAGGCCCTGCCGCCCGACGAAATACGGCGGATCCGCCCGCATCTGACCCGCGTCCGGCTGGTCAACGGCGCCGTGCTGTATCACGCGGGCGCACCCATCGACCACCTGTTCTTCGTCGAGCAGGGCTTCGTCTCCATGGTGGCCGCCGCGGACGGCGCGGAAAGCCGGGTCGAGGTCGGCCTGGTCGGGCGGGAAAGCATAGTCGGCGCACTGGCGCTCATCTCCCCAGGAGCGACCTCGTTTGTCCAGGCGATGGTGCAGATGCCCGGCGCCGCCTACCGCATCCCCACCGCCGTCGTGCGCGCCAGCCTTGAGCAATCGCCCATATTGCAACGGCTGGTGCTGCACGGCTTCGAGGCGTCGTTGGCGCAGCTTGCGCAGACCGCAGCCTGCAACAGCCGCCACGCCGTACCGCAGCGCCTCGCGCGCTGGCTGCTGATGGCGCATGACCGGGGGGAAGGCGACGAGCTGCCGCTGACGCAGGAGTTCCTGTCCATCATGCTGGCGGTGCGCCGGCCCGGCGTCACGATCGCGGTCGGCGAGCTGGAGACCGCGGGCCTGGTCCAGCACAGCCGCGGACGCATCGTCATCTGTGACCGCCCCGGCCTCGAGGCTGCAACCTGCATTTGCTATGACCGTGTGCGGAAATTCATCGAAACGCTCACGTCACGAGAATTATGAGCCCATCGGCCGTACGGTCTCGCACACATTACCGAAATGAGTCCGTTGCGTTTTAGCATGGGTTAACACTAGTGGTTGCTGCGCCGGCAAACCGTTTGCGCATTTAGGAACAATCGATGCGAACCGTGCCGGCTGCTGGAGACTCCGGCCTCCGCAACGAACTGCTGCGTTCGCTGCCGGCCGATGATCTCGACCGCATCCGCCCGTATCTGAAGCCGGTCACGCTGGTGCTGTCCCAAATCCTGCACGAGGTCGGTGCACCGGTCGACGACGCCTATTTTCCCGAGAGCGGCCTCATCTCGCTCACGGCCGACACCAGCGACAGCGGCCAAGTCGAAGTCGGCATGACCGGACGGGAAGGCTTTGTCGGCCTCGCTGCGCTGCTCAATCCCGCGCCGCACAGCATTCACCGCGCCTTGGTCCAGGTGCCTGGCCGGGCGAACCGAATCCCAACCGCGACCTTCCGCGAACTGGTCGGCCGGTCGCCGGCATTGCGCGACCGCTGCCTGCTCTATGTCCAGGTCATGCTGGCGCAAAACTCTCAGATCGCCGCCTGCAACGCCCGCCACAGCCTGCCGGAGCGCCTGGCGCGCTGGCTGCTCATGAGCCGGGACCGCATCGACGGCGACGACCTGCCGATGACGCAGGAGTTCCTCTCCTATATGCTCGGGGTGCGCCGGGCGGGGGTCTCGGTGGTGGCGAATGTGTTGCAGGCGGAGGGCCTGATCCGGCAGTCGCGCGGCCGCATCACCCTGCTGGACCATGCCGGGCTGGAGAAGAAGGCCTGCTCCTGCTACCGCGTGCTGGAGCGCAGCCGCATCCAAATTATGGGCGTGCCGGACCAGCTCGATCTTATCGCACACGACGCGTGAGCCCCGGCCACTCATTGGCCTGAGGCGGAACAGCGTCCCCCGTGCGTTGCAGCAGCCAAGATACGGAGTGCACGATCATGGATGAGACGGTGGACCCAACGCCGATGGACGAGGCCCAGGCGCGCCTGACCAAGCTCGCTGCGGCTGGCGCGCCGGCGGCCCGGGTCACGATCGAGGTCGGGGATGTCGTCGCCGGCTGGGCGTCCGAGGCCGACATGGCGAGCGTCACGGCCCTGGCGCGCATGGAAGCGCTGTGGGACGGGTTCACCCGAGAGGCGTCGGACCTGCAGGAGCAGATCAGCGACGCCGAGGGCTCCGGCAGCCCGGCGCTGGACCTGGCGCAGCGGCAGTTCGCGGCGTTGCAGGCGATCGTCGCGGCCTTGCAGGCGGCGCATGAGCGTCTCGCCGGCGGAGAAAGCGCGAGCGCCTGAGGATGGACTTGTCCGACGACATGGAGCGCAGCCGCCGTTCGGCTGTGCTCGACGGCCCGGGTTGCAACTCACGATGCACCCCGACATAACGGACGCAATGCAGCCTGAGCTGCCGGGGAGGCGTGTTGATGTGGGTCTTGTTGCTGCTTCCCTTTATCGGGTTGCTGTGGGTGCCGTTCTATAATTCGGCGACCCCCGCGCTGTTCGGCTTTCCGTTCTTCTATTGGTATCAGCTGGCCTGGGTGCCCGTCACGGCGCTGCTGACCTGGATCGTATACCGCAGCGGCAGCCACGGGGACGCGCAATGATCGCCACGAGCGACCTCGACTGGACGGCGCTCTCCGTCTGCATCTTCTTCTTCGCCCTTGTCACCGTCATGGGCTTCGCCGCCTCACGCTGGCGCAGGGGCACCGCCGATCACGCGCACCTCGACGAGTGGGGCCTCGGCGGCCGCAACTTCGGCACCTGGGTCACCTGGTTCCTGGTCGGCGGCGACTTCTACACCGCCTACACCGTCATCGCCGTGCCGGCCCAGGTGTTCGCCATCGGCGCGCAGGGCTTCTTCGCGCTGCCCTACACCATCGTCGTCTATCCCATCGTCTTCGCCATCATGCCCCGGCTCTGGACCTTCGCGCAGGCGAACGGCCACGTCACCGCCGCCGACGTCGTCTA